>VGAU01000289.1 GCA_016870675.1 Actinomycetota bacterium
TTTCTATTTCTTCATTTATAGAAGTATCTTTCTCAATATACATATCCTTGCCGGGAAGATATGCTTCCGGTTGGTAATAGTCATAATAGCTTACAAAGTATTCTACTGCATTATTCGGGAAAAATTCCTTGAACTCGTTACAAAGCTGGGCTGCAAGTGTTTTATTGGGAGCCAGAACCAATGTTGGAAGCTGAACATTCTGTATCACATTTGCTATTGAATAAGTCTTTCCGGACCCAGTAACTCCCAGTAAACTTTGAAATTTAAAATTATCTTTAATGCCTTTCGTCAGCTGGCTAATAGCCTTATTCTGGTCCCCCTGAGGAGAATAATTGGATACTATTTTAAATTTAGAATCAAGCATACCATATGCTGTGTTTTTTATTTTATTTATACTTAAATATTTTTTAAAATTTTTTCTACTTTTTTTAACAAACTCTCTTTAGAGTTATTATTATTAATAATAAAATTCACTTTCCTTCTATTTATTTTTATATGCTGTCCTTCTATTCTTAATTCTACATCATCATCCAGAAAATTTTTATTCTTTAGAAAGATTTCTCTTCTCCTGTCAGAAGTATCAACCAGAATAATATAATCGCACATTAGATCCAATTTACAGTCAAATAATATTGCTGCTTCTATTATTATATAATTTTTGTACCGGTTTTCATTTAAAATATTTTTCACTTCACTTCTAATTAAAGGAAACATTAATCTGTTCAATTTCTCCAGTTCCGTTTTGCTTGAAAAAACTTTTTCTGCTAAAGATTTGTAAATTAAATCCCCGTCGGAATTAAAAACCTCATCTCCAAATATTTTTCTAAGTTCATTCAGGATTTCGGGATTTTTTGAATAGATGTTTTTTGCTACCTTATCTACATCCAACATCAGGGTATTTCTCTTTATTTTTTTTATATATCTGCTTACAGTGCTTTTACCCGAAGCGATTCTGCCGGTAATTCCTAAGACTACTATTGTATATTCCTCCTGCTAATTTAGTAATTTAATGAGTTCATGTCTGGACAAAGAAGATTATAATCAATGTGAAAAAGATAATAATATCTAATGGTTTTTATAAAACATTATCGTGGTTCTATGAAGTTTTAAGGCACAAATTTGAATGGCTGAAACATGCTACTCTATATTGGCTTCTTCTTTCATTTCTTTCAATATTTCTTTTATTTGCCTTTTTTTATTGGATTCTTTATCTAAAACTTCTTTTTTTTCACTCTTTTCTTCTGATTTTGAATCTTTAATCTTTTTTTCTTCTTCTTTATCTTCAACTGGATTCTCGACTTGCTTAACACTGAAAGCCGTTCTTCTCTTATCAAAATCTATATCAATAATTCTAACCATCAGCTCATCCCCGATTTTCGCAACATCACTTGGCCTCTTTACCGGTTCCAGACTTAATTCAGATATGTGCACAAGGCCTTCAAGGCCTTCCTCTATCTGTACAAATAATCCGAACTTTACTATTCTAGTCACTTTACCCTTTACCACATCTTTTACGGAATAATCTTTTATTCTTTCCAACCAGGGATCCTTTTGGGTTTGCTTTAAACCCAGAGATAGTCTTTGCTTTTCATAATCAATACCTAATATCTCTACATCTACTTCTTGATTAACATTAACCACTTCCGAAGGATGCTTTACATGATTCCAGGAAAGTTCAGATATATGTATCAGACCATCAACACCATCTACATCAACAAAAGCTCCGAAATCTGCGATACTGGTAATTATACCTTTTTTTATCTGACCGATCTCCATACTATTGAGTATTTCTTTTCGTTGTTCTTTTCTTTCATCTTCTATAATGACTTTCCGGGATAGGACAACATTATTTCTATGTCTATCGACTTCAATAATTTTACATACACATCTTTCACCAATATAGGACTGGAGATCTTTAGTTTTTCTAACATCTATTAATGATGCCGGTAAAAATCCCCTCAAGCCTATATCTACAATCAGGCCTCCCTTGACACACTCTAGAATCTCACCTTCAACAATATCGCCATTCTCATATATTTTCTCTATCCTATCAAAATTTTGCTCTACTTCAGCTCTTTTTTTTGATAGTATGAGGCGGCCATCTTGATCTTCCTTCTGAATTACCATTATCATTATTTCATCATCAACCTTCAGGACATCTCCAGGTTTTACATCATTTCTTATTGATAGCTCACTCCGGGGTATAACTCCTTCTGATTTAAAGCCCACATCAACTAAAACTTCATCTTTATCGATCTTTACTACCCTAC
>VGAU01000290.1 GCA_016870675.1 Actinomycetota bacterium
AGACGGGGTCTGGGGTAAATTTGAAGGTGGAACAAAGATCGGCAAAAGGGAAATATTATTCCCCAGAATATTCCCGGAGTAGCTTAAAAGCGATTTTATTAAGAGTAGCGGTTTTATTAAAAATAGCGGTTATAAAAATAACCAATAAAATATAATATTATGTATTTTATAGACACACATGCCCATCTAGATATGTTAAAGAAATTGACTCCTCAGGAAGCTGTAGCCAAATCTGAAAGCGAGGGCGTCAAATATATAATAAACGTAGGTTCAAGCCTGGATGGGAGTAGGAAATCAGTAGAATTCGCCAGAAAGTTCAGTAATGTATTTGCCAGTATTGGTATTCATCCCCATTATGTCACGAATTTTGGAAAGAAAGAAATTAAAATTCTCCAGTCACTAATACAGGGACGCTCTGACATACAGGGACACTCTGGTACCGTTAGCGCAGTTAATGACGTTAATGAAAATGTAAGTGAAAGATATAAAAAGGTTGTGGCAGTAGGTGAGACAGGTTTTGATTTTTATAGAAATCTCAGCCCCAGGAAGGATATGGAGAGAGCCTTCGTATCTCATATAGAACTGGCCATTAAATATGATATACCGGTAATAATCCATGATAGAGATGCGCACAGACAAACACTGGAAGTTGTAAAGAAATATATTGACCATAAAAAATTCAGGGCTGTTGTTCATTGTTTTTCAGGGAATGTCAATTTTGCCATGCAGTGCCTGGCTTTAGGGCTGTATATTTCCTTTACAGGTGTGATTACCTTTCCCAATGCCAGGGGCATATTGAAGGCTGTGGAAAAGGTTCCTGTTGAACGTTTATTTATAGAAACCGACGCGCCTTTTCTGGCCCCGCAGGCGAAGAGAGGCAAAGAAAATTATCCCGGATATGTGAGATATGTTGCTGAAAAAATTGCAGAAATTAAAAATTTAAGTGTTGAAGAAGTTGCGGATATTACTTCAAAAAATGCACAAAGATTCTTTTCTATAAGTTAAAATTAACTATTTTAAAATAAAAATGCATTCTTATATTAGCTCTCCCGGAAAGACAGTCCAAATTTTAAGCAGGTATGGAATAAGGCTTAAAAAAAGTTTAGGGCAAAACTTTTTAATTGATACAAACAGTGCCAAAAAAATAATTTCATATGCAGGTGTTAATGCTGATGATGTAATTCTTGAGGTCGGAAGCGGAATCGGGAGCCTTACAGAAATTCTGTTTCCAAAGGTTAAAAGAGTTGTCTGTGTTGAGATAGACAATCTTTTAATCGAAGCTTTTAAAGATATTTTCAGCGAAAATCTTGGAGAAAAAATACAATTAATAAAAGCTGATGCTCTAAAGCTTAATTATACTGATATTGCCGGAAAGTATAAAATAAATAAAGTAGTTTCAAATCTTCCATATAGCATTGCAGCACCTCTAATATTAAAAATTCTTATAGAAGCAGAAAATATAAAAAAATTATTCATAACCATACAGAAGGATATAGCTGAAAGATTACTTGCTTCAGTGGGAGATAAAAATTACAACTCTTACACTGTAAAATCCAATTTTCTTGCAGATTTTAATTTTTGCTTCCAGATTTCACGTAATTGTTTCCTGCCCAAACCTTTTGTCGATTCAGCAGTTGTAGAAGTAAGCAGAAAGGATAATAAAGTTTTAATGGACGAGAATTTTAAAACCGGAGATTTCTTTGATTTTGTAAATAGTTGTTTTTTACACAGGAGGAAAAAGCTTATCAATTCACTATCTCAAAGCAATACAAGATATTGCGATAAATTGGAATTGGTTATAAAATTGCTATCAGAAATCGGGAAAAATAGGGACGTAAGGGCAGAAGAGCTTTACTTAAAAGATTATATTTCCTTGTATAAAAAACTTAATACCTAATATCGAGCATTTATGTTATCATATAGCAAAATGAAACCGAAAAATGTTTTAAAGCTCAGAGCTTCGGGAAAAATAAACCTTTACCTGAATGTTGCAAAAGATGGCAGGGCTGACGGCTATCACGAGATAAAATCAATAATGCAGAGTATAAGCCTTTCTGATGAACTTACTTTCGAGATCTTAAAAAGAAAGGATAATAATGGGTCTGAAAATAAAAATGGAATTTATATTACCTGCAATAATGAAGATATCCCGCTTGATGAAAAAAATTTAGTCCATAAAGCAGCAGCACTTATTATGGATAATTATAATCTGAGAGATAAACATTCAGTAAGAATTAATATAGAAAAACATATTCCAG
>VGAU01000291.1 GCA_016870675.1 Actinomycetota bacterium
TGATAGAGCAAAAAATCATTGTGAATTATGTAATGCGGAAAATTATAAAATACATTGGAAAACAAGAAGTCGAGTAGTATTGACTGTTCATCATATTGATTACGATATTCAGAATAACAAGCCATACAATCTTATTGCTTTATGTCAGCGATGCCACAATAAACTTGATATGCCATTACGGATAAGAAATAGAAAGATAACTACATTAAGAAAAGGAGGGTAATATGCGCATACAGTTTTTAATTGAGTGCAAAATAAATGAAATCGAATCAAGATTACTCATAGACCAAATCATCGGCTGGTGCGCCTTTCTGGTAGGGGTCTTTTTCGATCCGATAGCCAAGAAGTTCGCTATACAACATCAGGAGGGATTTAATCTTTACCAGATAATCTGGTGCTCATTAAGTGCAATATATTTAATATGGACGATTTATCAATGGAACAAATGGAAAGAATAATGAAATATTGTCCACATTGTGGACTTCTTAAAAATTTAGAGGATTTTCATGCTCTTTCTATTTCAAAAGATGGTAGACATAAAATTTGTAAAATATGTAGAAATTTTATTATGCGCTTCTACACACGAAAAAACAAAGAAAAAATAAAAGAGAGGATTAAATTACGAGCTAACGGTAAAAAATGTATTGAATGTGGGGAAAATGTTAATTCGTTAAATAGAAAATTCTGTAGTTGCAGTTGTAGTAATAAGTATCGTTTTAGAAATCCCATGAATCACTATGCTTGGAAAGGTGATAAAGCCTCAAAAAACGCTATTCATACTTGGCTAAAGAAAAAAATTTTTAAGCATAGATTTATATGTATGCATTGTGGAAAAATTCCTGAACGAGGAAAAAACGGTATATTAAAAATACATTTGGCTAATAAAAGTGGATTATACAAAAGAGATAAAAATGACTGGCTTATTTTGTGCATTAGTTGTCATTGGAAATACGATAAACCTTGGTTAAAACGAAAAAGAGATATTTTAACAGGTGATTTTATTTAGTATATGAAAAACCCCCATGCCGTTATTCTGATAGCAGTTCTCGCGCTTTTACTGGCGCAATTCTGTCGGTTAGGTAATTGGCTCGTAGAAAGAAAGACCCAAGAGATGGAATGGCAGCTCCGAAAGAGATGCTATGATAATTTACCGAAATGCCAATTCTGCGGGACAATCGTCTATCCTGGCAATGAATTGGTGCATGAAATTGTATGTCAGAGAAAATAGAAGAAGGAAGAAAAGATAAAAGATATGAGATTTTAGAACTTCTCGCGCGCCTTTCAAATTATAAAGGTCTTTTATATGAAATTGACGAAATAAAAGACGGCCGTATCATAAGCATTAAAAATATCCGCATAGAAAAGATAGAGTTAAAAGACAGCCCGCTACAATAGGTCTTTAAGACCCGATTATAGAGGCAGTCTTCCTAAAAAAAGGAGATTGCCTCTTTATGTTTCATAAGCAATGTAATACCTGCCGAAACAAAACCTGCCTTAAAACGAAGTCAATATGTAAATCTCTTGACATATATCTGACAAGATTTGAGACCAAAAGACAGGAGGACTTGATGCGTCCTGGGCCAAAGCTTGAATTCTTCAACTATTTGACGCAAGGTATTGATAATAAAGAGGTTATGAAAGAAGTGCCATAGAATTATTCGTATAAGAGAAGGTATTATGCGCGGTAGTTATGTCTTTTCAATAGATAGTGCTGGCCATAAACATATACCGTTTTTCAAGACACCTTTGATAAGCCCTGATAAGTTAGAGCAGTTTTTCCTACGGGGTAAAGGTGAGTTCTCACCAGAGGCGAGCATAGCGTTCGATAAGCACTTGACGAAGATGCGCGAGAAAAGATTATATGAGATAGCGCGATTGTTTGAGAAGAGAACTAACTTGCCTGATTTAAGGATTATTTGAGGACTATGAACCACAATCCTTCACCAGCCACGCGATTTCCGGTCAATCGCCAAAATCATACGAAGAAAGGCCCTTACTTCAAGCCGCTCTTTGAGAGACTTCTACGAGAGCGATTTCCTATGCAATCTCCTGATGGAGAACTTCTTAAAATGTTCGGCGATAAGGGTATCGTATTGGCTTTAATATGGGAAGCGTTACGAGGCGATGTAAACGCTATTCGTGAGATAATGGACAGGATAGATGGTAAAGTTCCGCAGAAACTTCAAGGTGAAGGTTTCAACGATAAGGAAATCATAATTATACATAATCCAAAAGTAACGAAAGAGGTAACCTC
>VGAU01000292.1 GCA_016870675.1 Actinomycetota bacterium
TATTAAGAAACTAAAAGAGATTACCAATTTAGTAGAAACCAGTAATATAGATGAAATAAAACTTGAAATAGAAGGTATAAAAATTTCCATAAATAAATCTAAGCCTGGTGTTGCCGTGGAAGAAATAAAAGAAAAAGTTTCTGAAGAAAGGATTTTAGAAGAAATAGCTTCAGGAGTAGAATCTAAAAAAGAAAAGATTTCTGAAAATATAGTTGAAGTAAAATCTCCCATTGTAGGAGTATTTTACAGAACATCAAGTCCAGATGCACCTCCTTTCGTCAAAGTCGGTGACAAGGTTAAAAAAGTATCTTAATAGATGTTTTTTTCTTGTTTGTAAACACAAAAAGATACCCGGAAAAGGGATCAGAGCACAGTACTTTTCTGCATACTGATGCAAGAGAGTCTATTCCTTTTCTAAAATCTACAGGATAAGTTGCAAGAAGTATATGCATATGAGGGGTAATTGTTATCATATTACTGGCAGAACGATTTAATAAGTTTTGTTATATCAAAGCTTTCTTTAAGGCAAATTCTCATCCTGCATCCTCTTTTATTTTCAATGTCAACTGTTATATCAGATAAAAGTGGCTGGGTATATTTAAGTTCAACAAAGGAAGGAAACTTTTCTTTAAATTTATTTTTAGAAATCGGGGGACCGTATATATGTTTCTTTAAGGTTGCATATCTTAAGCAAAGTACTTTAGATACCGTTGCTATCGAATGTTTTCTTGCAAGCTCTGCTGCAGCTTGCCAGAGTTCTTTTGGTATTGGTTCACGTTTTCTTGTCTTATTTTTTCGCCAGTTCTCAAGTTGAGATCTAATTTCCTCAAGATTTGGCTTAGCGGTAAGTATTGGTTGTTGCTTCATCGGTTATCCTTTCATTTTTTGTTTTTAATAACCGATGTTAGCAAAATTTAAAATCTATTTCATTCATGCTTGCCGAAAGGACACAGTGCTCCAACATAAGGGAGCTAAACAAAAACTTCTAACTTACCAGGAGGCACTTGAACAAATCTCAAAGAAAAATATTAAAATAGAAAAACAAAAGTTATAAAATTTTTTAACCAATTTTAGCTGTCGACTCTCTTACCACCAGACGAAGTGGTAAGACAATCTCTGCTCTTCGATCTGAAGAAGTGCCTTCTAACTTTTTCTGTAAAAGCTCAAAAGCTACTTCAGCCATTCTATACTTTGGAAAATGAACGGTGGTTAATCTCGGAGTAGTAAAAGAACTCTGAGGAATGTCATCAAATCCTACAATTGAAATATCTTGGGGTACTTTTAACTCACAATCCTCAATAGCCCTAATTGCACCAATTGCTGATATATCATTAAAGGCTATAACAGCAGTTGGGGTAGGCTTTCTCTTTAGAAGTTTCTGCATAGCCTCAGCCCCACCTTCATAATCAAACCCACCTCTTACTATTAACTCATCTTTGAGCTGAATTCCATTTTCCTCCAAAGCTTTTCTATAGCCCCGAAGCCTATCGAGGCTATGAGGAAGATCAAAAGGCCTATCAATGTAAGCTATTAAGCTATGTCCTAATTTAATTAAATGTACTGTTGCATCATAGGTACCTTGATAGTTATCCAGCAGTACTGAATCTGTCTTAGCGTCCGGAACAGTTCGGTCTAATATTATAACAGGTAAACCAGAATCTACTAATTGATTAATATAAGTAGCCTGGACTGTAGTGGGAATAATTATCAAACCATCTACCCTTTTGGAACGTAGCACTCTTACATACTTAATTTCTTTATCAAGATTATAGGCTGAATTACAAAGTATAACAGAATATCCAGAAGAAAACCCGATATCCTCAATTGCCCTGGAAAGTTCTGCAAATACTGGGTTAGAATTATCAGGAACTATTAAACCAATAGTATTGGTCTTTTTCCTTCTTAGACTACCTGCTACCAAATTAGGGTGATAGTCTAACTCTTCCATTACCTTTCGCACTTTTTCTCGCAATTCTTCACTGACAAAACGAGTATTATTAATGACATGTGACACCGTCGCTACTGAAACTCCTGCCCTTTTTGCTATATCTCTTATTGTAATTATAAAAATCACCTACTTTCTCTTATATATGAGCTACTTACATATAGATATGTATCAGGTATAATGCCAATCTTTATAATTCAGCAATATCATATTTAGTTTTATTTGATAGTTCATTTTATAAAATATCCAAATTTTTATTTGATATTTAATCTTGAAGAAATCTTTCGGAAAAATTCCACTGTCA
>VGAU01000293.1 GCA_016870675.1 Actinomycetota bacterium
CATTAGTAATGGTCTCCTGAAGATTATATGTATGCTAAAGCTGAAACAGAAGAGGAAAAAAGTAGATTTATGCCAATTATTACATATATAGCCCAACTTCCATATTTGGAGGGTATTTTGCCCCCTGTTTTTTACACTAACTTCTTTATTTCCAATGATTTTTGCTTTTTGAAAGCCCAAAACTATGGTGACAACTATTTTTTGCAATTTCTAAAAAAAGTATTGACAATTATATAATTTTATGCTAATATTGTTGGTGACAAATGTTTATCAGAACTGTAGAAACAAAAGGAGAAACTTATGTGCGTATTGTAGAGAATTTGTATATAAATGGAAAACATACTCAGAGAACAATAGCAAATCTTGGGAATTTAAAACTTCAGAAAGAAAATTTAATTAAAATCATTTATGGTTTAAAGAAATTAGTTCATGAACAATTATATTCTCCAGATGAGATAGATCCGGAAGCAGGATTAGAATATGGAAGTATTTATGTAGCTGAAAAGTTATGGGAAGAAGTTGGACTAAAAAATATGCTTGAGAAATATTTTTCAAAAGGAGCAAAAACAGCTAAAGAGATATATGCTAAGGTGATGGTACTAAACCGGCTAAGTGAACCAAAGAGCAAATTAGGAATCTTCAGATGGTTAGAAAACGTATGGATAGATGGCTTGGAATTTAAAAAAGAACTGACAAAAGAAGAAAGTAAGAAATTAGTAGAAATATTCTATAAGACATTAGATTATATAGAAAAATTCAAAGAAAAATTAGAGAAGGAGTTATATTATAACATAAGGAATTTATTTTCATTAAAAGTAGACATAGTATTTTATGATTTAACGAGTACATATTTTGAAGGAGAAGGGCCTGAAGAGATTGCAAAACTTGGTAAAAGTCGTGACAGCAAAAGTAGGAACAAGCAAATAATAATTGGGCTAATAATGTGTGCTGGATTACCAATAGGCCATCACATATTTGAAGGGAACAGAGCAGATAAAAAAACAGTAGAAGAAGTAGTAGAAGATTTAAGGGCCAGATTTGAGATTAACCGATGTATATTTGTAGGAGACCGTGGAATAGTGAGCAAAAAAGTGATTGAATTTTTAGAAGATAAGGAATATGAATACATAGTTGCATTAAGGAGGAGGCGATCACTCGAAACAGCAAAAGCAATAGAGATTGAACTTACTGAAGCTGACAGAATAGCAGAATTTTCAAAAGAAGCTACTATAACAAATCCTGATAAAGAAGAAAACTTTTATGCAAAGGAAGTAGGCGGAGCTGATGCTGTTGGTGCTGATGAATGGGGACTTGCATCTAAAGAAGGCAGAAGATTAATACTGTGTTTAAATAGCAAACGTGCAAAGGAAGAAGCTATAAAGAGAGCAGAAAAAATTGCAAAAGTGAAAGAAGAATTAGAAGAGTTAGCAGAATCAGTTAAAAATGGAAACAGAGTAACTGAAAAGCCAATTACAGAAAGAGCAACAAGAATATTATCACATCATAATGGTTCCAGATATTTTAGATATAGAGTTAGTGGAAAAGGTAAATTCAGTTTTGAAGAGAATGAAGAGAAATTAGAATATGAGAAGAAATTAGATGGGAAATTTGTACTTCTTACAAACAACAAATTGTTTCCAGTGAAAGAAATAGTAAAAACATACAAAGAATTATCTGAAATAGAAATGGCATTTAAGGAGCTAAAAGATTTTCTCAGAATCAGGCCAATATATCATTATAGAGAAAAAAGAGTAAGAAGCCATGTAGTAATATGTGTGTGGGCATATTTATTGGAGAAAATATTAGAGCAGAAATTAAAAGGAGCACAGTTAGATATTTCAGCCAGAGAAGCATTAAAGAGTTTAGGAAAAATCAGGATGATACCAACAAAGTTGGCAGGCAAACAGTTTCTATATACAACCAAATTAGATTGGAAAAACAGTAAAATACTCAAAGCAGTTGGTCTTTCAGATCCACCAAGACTGATAGAGGTAAAAAACCATTGAAAAATAAGGAGTTAGAGCAAATATGGTGACAACCCCAAAATTAAGTCCTTTATTATCAAGGATTTTTTTGACCAATAATGGAAGTTGGGCTAAATACCCACCACGTTTTATATCATTTGTCACAACAACACCATCTTTTTTAGCTGGAAGATGTAAAAAAACAAAAGGTAAATTATTGTTCCTTAACCATTCAAGATTTTTTTCTCCTATTCGTTCAAAGATTAAAAAACCAAGT
>VGAU01000294.1 GCA_016870675.1 Actinomycetota bacterium
AGAAAAATAATAATACCAGAATTGCAGTTCTTATTCCGGCTTACAACGAAGAGAAATATATTAAAGGAGTGATTGAAGATTGTCTTAAATACAGACTGGATATAATCATTGTTGATGATGGTTCGACTGATAACACCTTAGAAGAAGTAAAATCAATTCCATCTCCTAAAAATTTTAAAATAATACTAATTAAACATCCTATAAATAAGGGAAAGGGGCAGTCACTTAAAACCGGTTCCAGTTATATTGTAAAGAATAATTATACCGGGGTTATAACTATTGACGCAGATGGACAGCATAAGACGAGTGAAATTAAAAATTTTCTTAAAGTAATAGAAAAAGAAAATCCAGATTTAATAATTGGAGACAGGCTGGGCAATACTAAAAACATGCCCTTTATAAGATTGGCTACAAATGTCTTTACTTCCTGGATTATTTCCAATATTGCAGGCATTAGAGTCAGTGATGTCCAGTCTGGATTCAGATATATAAGTACGAAAGTCTTAAGAAATATCAAACTTGAAACTAAGAACTTTGATACTGAACCAGAAATAATAATCAAGGCAAGCTGGCTTGGATATAATATAAAAAATATACCTATCAGCACTATTTATCATAAAAATTTTGTCAGCAAAGTTAATCCTGTTAAAGATACCATTAAATTTTTTAAGCTGGTTTTTAATAGCTATAGATGGAAGAGAAAGCTTAATAAAAAAGGGGGATTATTACTTAAAAAATCTGATACAACTCATAAAAAACTGCCGAAATAAACATAATAAATATAATAATTATAGAAGTTATAGGAATAGCCTTATTCTTTAACTTATTTCTGCTTATATATTCTCCAGTTGCTAAAGCCAGAACTCTATAAAATATCTCAATGGAAGAAAGCAATATAACTTCCATAGGAATGGAAGTTCCATGTCTTATTGTCCCTGTGAACAGAAAAATAACCATAAAAACTCCTGTTATAAAACTTATAGGGAGTGAAGCTTTTAAAAAACCCAGGGTAAAATATCCAAGAGTTGACAGAAGATTTCCAAAAAGAATGGCTAAAAAAACATAATTAAAAGACATACCTTCCTGGTACTGGCGAATTCCAAAAACTCCCTGGAGTATTCTAAATTTATCAATTATAAATACGCTGGTATCTTTTAAAAAATAAAAAAATATAAAACCTAAAGTTGCTCCTGCCAGTAAAATAAGCAGACTTTTAATAAAGATTTGAAAATATTGTTTTAACACTTAGTCAGGCTTTCCTCTTTAATAATCTCAATCATTATACTGCTGATTCTCCTGTCAAAACTTTTACCGGCATATGTCTCTAATTCTTTTATTGCTTTTTTTTGAGAGAGTGCCTTCCTGTAAGGCCTATCGGTAGTCATAGCATCGTAAGCATCTGCTACAGCAAGTATTTTAGCAAACAGGGGAATCTTGTCTCCCTTAATTCCGTATGGATAACCTTTACCGTCTACCTTTTCATGATGATAAAGAATTGCCTCAGCTGAATTTTTTAAAAAAACAATTTCTTTTACTATTTCATACCCCACTTCCGGATGCTTCTTCATCTCTACCCAACCGGCATCATCAAACTTCCCCGGCTTGTTAAGTATACTCAAATCAATTTGTACCTTACCTATATCATGCAGATTTGCAAGATTAATTAATATATCAACGTCATATTCATTCAATCTCAACTTCCTGGCAATCTTTTCGCTGTATTCCGCTACCCTTACCGAGTGCCCTGCAGTGTACGAGTCTTTTGCGTCTATTATCTTTACAATCTGCATAATACTGTTTAAAAGTGCTTTACGTTCCTTTACTCTGAGTAGATAAGTATACTGGGCAATTATTAAAGGAAGAGAAGTAAATATAATTGTATATGGTCCGTATAATTTATAGAGAAAAGATATAGCAACTGCCATTGCAGCTAAAAACAACTGAAAAGGTATTAGCCAGGCGTAATTATAAATCCATATATTTATAAAATTTTTTCTCTCGCTGATAGAAATAGCCCCGGCAGTAAGTAATGTATTTAAAAAAAAGGCAATATATGTAGCTAAAAAAATAAAACCAACATTGGCAGGATAAAAAAAGTTAGTTACATCTCTATCATAGGTCATCTCAAATACGATACTGGTAATACCCATTGAAATAAAATATTGCCCAGCATTGAATAATTGTTTGTAATAAGGAACTTTTTTAAAAAACTCTCTGATGTTAAAAATAGAAATTG
>VGAU01000295.1 GCA_016870675.1 Actinomycetota bacterium
TTAGATAACTGTCAATTATTATAGCATATTTAGGTAATTATTACTATGTGTTTTTAGGCTTATATTCAATTAATTTCTATTCTCGGACAGGCTCCTAGGCTATATGCCTAGAATATCTCTCCTTGATTTAACAAAAATAAGTAGAGTGAAAATGAAAAAACTCCAAAAGCTGCTAATAATTTTTATAACTCTTACGCTAATACTTAGCTTTAGTGTTTCCTGCCTACCAGAAGTTAATCCAGGATGGGTAAAGGTTGGCGAGTGGAAAGGTGGAAGCTCGAAGACTACAGAGACATTTACGATTAAAAACAAGGAGTGGAAAATAAGTTGGAAGGCTTATAATCTCCATGGAGGAGATTATAGGTATCCAAAATCCTTTGATATTTTTGTGACCAATGCTGACAACATATTAGACTGTACAGAACTTATATGGGATTTTGAACCTGAGGGCAGCGCTTATATGGAACGTCCGCCAGGTAAATATTATCTAAATATTTACTCAGCAAACATTAAATGGAAAGTGACCGTAGAAGAAAAAAGATAAGAGATATATTGTAACTATTAGTTTTTGCAAAAGTTCATACGAATAGGTTGCAAGGGTAAAACAAGAAGGTTTATTTATTGAAATGTTAACTGTAGATAAACTTTTAAAATATGTAGAGCCTGCAAGACAAGGGAAAATGTTTTAATATTCATAATAATAGGCTCAATCGATTAAATTAGTTTTTCTGAATTATTATATAACTATTTTAGGTAACTAAATGAAGGAGGTGGAATGTCTTGATTAAAAAATCTCTCTTGATTTTCTTAATGGTTGTTTTATTAAGTTTTTTAATTTTCCCTCAAAAAATTCTGGCGGAAACATCTGAAGCACATCTACCTGAATGGGACACTAAAATTTTATTAAATAAAATTAGTTGTGAATTAGCAAATTATTCACGATTTCAATTTGAAACAGAAAGCAAAGAAGAGGCAGCTATACTTATTATCCACAACGCTATTGTACGACAAGAGTTATCTTACTGGTATGGTTATCTTTCTAAAGAACTTCTGATGACTATTCCAAAAGCGGTTTTGCATTTAGTATCTTCTAAGAAAGTAGAAGCTGTTGTTAGGACCATTGAGCTAGCAAAGGATATTAATAAAGCAAGAAATATATTAGAAGATTGGCTTACAGAAAATAAAATTAGAATAGAAATTGGTACTTTAGATAAAGAGTATGGTATATGGTATATTCTAGCTTACTATCCTTTAGATAATGAAAATGGAGAGGTTATTGCTGTTTTCTATTCTCCTAAAGTTATTGAACTTGACCCTGTGCGTCGAGGTTCTTACGCTCCTTGGACAAAAGAAGGTAAAATAGATCCTTTTAAACTTGAAATTCATGGTAAGGTGAAAAGAAAAAGAATTATTTTTTGGAATAGTTATACTTGGGTAGAGACTACTAAAACTAAAGGGCCAATATTTAATTTATCAGAAAATATACCTGAATTCCCTAAATCTCTAGAGAAACCTTCTTTTTGGCAGAAAGTCAAAGATTTTTTCTTCCAACTCATTCCTTTTTCACAGGCTCAAGCCTCACAAGCTATAGAAGGTGAAGAAGAGGCTCTAGAAGAAGCGCCACCAGAAGAGGAAATAGTAGTTGGGGAAGAAGTAGAAGAGATGGAAGAAGATCTTATAAAACCAAATGCCCCTCCTAGCAAGCCAACTGTTTTGACCCAGTTTAAGTCTGATGGGAAAACAACAATAGGTATTGGTAATGAAACTTGCGAGCCTACAGTAGTTTTTAAGGCTAAAATTGAAGATCCTGATAATGATAAAGTAAAGCTTCAAATAGAGCTAAGAAGACTTGATGAGTATGAAGGAAAATTTGATGAAACAAAGTGGGGGCTTAAAGAATCCAGTTTTGTTAATAGTGGTATAGGGGCAAGTGTTACAGTTTATGGCCTAATTAATGGTAGTTATCACTGGAGGGCAAGAACTATAGATAATAATGGTAATATTAGTAATTGGGTAGATTTTGGAAACAATTTACTTTTAGATGCTGATTTTATAGTCTATATTCCAGAAGAAGTTGAGGAAGAGGAAGAAGAGGTAGTAGAAGAAAAAGAATTGACTAAACCACTAGAGTCTCCTCACCCCTATGCAAACAACTACACAAACACCTGGATTATATCTGAACCTGGAGTAAGCCAGATGAGGCTTCATTTTAAAAAAGTAGAACTTGACTCCGA
>VGAU01000296.1 GCA_016870675.1 Actinomycetota bacterium
CTCTGTCATCTGACAATACTCCTTCTCTAATATGATAAGGAGTATATTGTATAGGTATTCAGGAATATTATGTAAAGTTTTTTGCCAAAGATTCCCTCTATAGCTTACCTTTCTGCTAAAACTTTACATAACTAAATACTTGTCATATCCTACCCCAGTTGGGCCAGTAATAATTATATTCTTTTTATCCTTTATCCATCTGCAGTCAGAAAAGCGTAAGATCATATTTTTATCCAAGTTTCTAGAAATAGCAAAGTCAATCTCTTCAATTGATGCCCTGTATCTAAATTTTGCTTCTTTTATCAGTCTTTCAAGTCTTCTATTATATCTGTCATCCCATTCAGTATCAACAAGATGGGCAACAAATTCATCTGCTGCTAGGCTGATGCCTGTCTCTATGGCACTTTTTAATGCCCTTGCCATACCCTTTAGATTCATGCTGTTTAATTTTTCTATTGTAGCCTGGTTATTTGCCATAATAGCCTCCTTTTTTTATTTGTAATAATCTGCACCACGAATATTTGAATGTATTGGAAGAAGTTGTGCCTCTTCAGGCTCTTCTTCTATTCTATCAAGGCCTTTTTCTAAAATATTTTTGACTGCCTTGTATTTGTAAAGCTTATAGGAAAGTGCTCTGGCACATGCTTTATTTACACGACCATTTCCATATTTTTTAGCAAGACTTATTATTCCAATTGATGATCTATATGCTTGCTCTGGATGATCTCTTGATTTTAGAAGCTTAACTGTCATTTCTTTTACATCATCTCCTATTTTTGCTGCCCAGCCTGTTATTCTTTCCGGGCTCCATTCAGCATAAAACTTATGAGCAGACGGCATATGATCTTTTATTGTTGTATATCCACCTGCCTTTCTGTCTCTGGCATGAAATGCAATTCTTATGTTGTTATGATAAATTTCAACTGACTTTTCTGTATATATTACCTTTACTTTTTTTCTAATGTAGTTGTATGGAACGCTGTAGTAATGTCTATCTTCAGCAAGTTCAATGTGGTAATTAAAAGTTACCTTTAAATATGCAAACTTTTTAAATTCATACCTTTCTGCAGGAAGAGGTTTTAGACTATCTTTTTCAACTTCTAAGAAAAGCCCGTATCTACTTATTTTTAATTTCTGAAAAGGAATGCTATTGTGTCTATCCGTAAGATCTGCTATTTCTTCATTTAGCTCAAGTGTTGAATAAAATATTCTGTCTCTAAGTGGTGCAAATATTCTTTGATATACAATTTTAACTGCGCATTCCGCCAGCGCCTTATCTTTTTGTTTTCCAGATCGGGCAGGAAGTATTACTGTTCCATAATGTCTTGCAAAATCTTCATATTCAGGGTTAATATCAGGCTCATACTTGTTTGGATTAGTCACTGCACTTTTTAAATTATCCGGTACGATTGCAGAAGTTACTCCACCAAATTTTAAAAATGCATTCTCATTTGCTCTTATCCAGTCAGAACTCTTTTGAGTTTCTACCGCTTCTACATAGGTTAGCTGGCTTGCACCAAGTATTGCCACAAATACTTCTACATCTTTTATTTCTCCTGTTTTCCTATCTACTATTTGCAGTTTTTGGCCCGCAAAATCAACAAACATTTTATCACCAGCTTTATGTTCAATATGCATGGTAGATTGGCTTGCCTGCTTCCATACCCTGTAATGCCATGTAGTTCTTGCATAGCTATATCCATTTGGATTATCAGCTATATATTCTTCCCATAGAGTCTTTAGAGTAACCCCCTTTCTTTTAAGTTCCTTTGCAAAATAGCAAAAATATGACTCTAAAACTTCATACTTTTTGCTTTTTTTCTTTTTAGTACTTAAGAGTTCAGACAGTTTGCTATCGGTTAGATTACAAATACCCTGATAGTCAATTCCACAGGCTCTAAATTCAGATACATACTGGGACACTGCAGTTTTAGAGATACTGAGCGCCTGTGCAATTTTTCTGCAGCCCAGGTTTAGTTCCTGGCTCAGTCTTAATATTTCTCTTATCTTATCCATACTTATCCTCTTTTTCTTCATTTTGTGCTCCTATCTTTTTATTGATAATAGGAGCATTTTAACTAATATTTTTAAGGATGTATGAATGATTTGAAGTGTCCGTTAAAAACGATAATCGGTGTCCGCTTATTTCAATTTTGGGTGTCCGCAAAAAACAA
>VGAU01000297.1 GCA_016870675.1 Actinomycetota bacterium
CGAAATGGTATCCATCCGGCTTGGATAATTCTTTCTTCAATATTTTCCCTTTTCGCCAAAGACATCAATTTAAGCCTTTGATATCTGCCTTCAGGCTCAAAGCTTGTTCCCACTATTAGCAAAATAGCATTGGGAATGGATATTAAAACCTTAGAAAGTATTTTAATAATTTCTTCTGCTTTAATCTCAACAAATCGGGTGTAAAGTAATAAAGGTTCGGGATGAAGAAATTGTGAAAGTCTTTTGCTAAGTTTATTGGGAATAATTATTGAAGAACGTTTTGGCCATAATTCAACCATTATCCCATTAGGAACTACGACTACGTTATTCTTTCCTTTTCGTATAGCGAGTGCGCGAGTTTTTAGCTCCTCACTCCCAACAATTACTGAATCGCAAGAGCGCAATGCTATACGTTCTTGAAGGTCTCTTAAATACCTTAATATATAAGGATTTTGTATACGATCAGCCCAACCCCCAAAGCCTTCCCATTCATCCTCATCAATGATGATTTTCTTAACTTTACAAAGAGTTCTATTTAAATGAAATTTTCTAAGAAAATAAGTAACAATTGAAACAATACCTGAATATCGTATTGGTTTAAAACAATAGATAATATCAGGTTGAAAGGCGATTACTTTTCGAATCAACCGCCATATCAAAATAGGGTCAAAAACTTTTGGTAGCCAGTGTCTCTTTCTTATAAAAATGAGTACACCGGTATCTCTATGTAATTGCTCTTCGGAATAACTTAAAGCATAATCCCAACACGGAATAAATATATTTATAAAATAACCTCGTTCTAAAAGAGAAATTGCTATTGGCATTATGCGCTGCCTCATAGCCATCCTTTTATGCATACCATAGGGGGCGATGAGTGCAATCCGTTTCCCTTCTTCCTTATCTCCTAGCTGCTTTGGTTCTGGAAACAATTCGATAAGAGGATCCTTACTCTCATCTTCTGGATGTTCGGCTATTTCGTGCTGATGGCGAACTAGTCTACGAGCATCGCGATAGCTAAACGAAGGGATAATCAGCTCATTGAAAATGACCAAAATAATAATAAATATCAGAAATACAGCAAGTAACATTATTAATATTCTATTTGAAGATGAATTTTCGGACGGTCAGTAATAGCCCTCATGGTTAATAAAATCTGAAGAATGTAGAAAACGATAAATACATAAATAAATTCTTCGTTTGTTAACCATTGCCGGAAGTAAGAGATTAATTCTATACAAAAAACAATTGGTATAAATATGATAATGAATTGACTTCTTTTGAGACTCCTAATAATAATAGAGAATACTTCTACACTTTCTGATTCATCCTCAATATCTTCCGTCTCATCAGCTTTTCTTTTCTTACTAAGAATATCAAACCATTTTGACACAAAAAAAAGGAATACAGGCACAACAACCGAAGTTAATGTGGCTTGGGCACTTAACAATGTCCTTATCAAATTATGTATCTGATTTGTCGTAAGTGGATACAATTTCTTTATCCTTTCAAATACCCATAAAGAAAAATAATAAGGTTAAAACTTTCGATTGCACCTCAGATTTCTAAATTGCGCTTTTTTAAAACTTTCAAAAATTATATCGTAGATTAATCCTTCGCGTTCTGCATCATTAGAGATAAATTGAAATAGTCGTTAGTGTCTTTGTCAATGGTGTAAATTGACAAAGACACTAACATTACATAATAGCCTTAAAATACTTTAAGAATAATCCTAATAAATAGATGATTAAGGTTTTACAAGGTTTCAATTTAAAAAAGATGAGATAATAAAATGATAATCAAGTAGTGCGTATTCCAGTGAAATCGACCACCGATTCCGGTTACTGCCAAATTGCTGGACGGCTTCCGTCAGATTCACTGGACGACATACACTGGATTCAGTGGACTGCTTGCACCGGAATCTATGGACGGCTTGCGCCGGATTATGCATTTAGTAAATGATTAAAAACTTGTTATAATAATATTTATTTTTATATATTGATTATTTCAATTAAAAAATAAAAAATTATCAAACATTACTATTTATTTAATAATTAAAGACCTTTATATTTTTTTATGACATTTGCTGAATTATCAAAAAATTTAGTTTTAGATTCAAATGGCATATGGACAACATTTGAGCAAATTGATGAAATCTCTTATCCAAAGACA
>VGAU01000298.1 GCA_016870675.1 Actinomycetota bacterium
AACATCATTCGTAGAGAAAAATTATCATTCGATAAAAAGTTTAAAAATGCAATTATTCTGGGAGTAGGCAGCTCATCCAATGTAGTATACAGGCTGATAAATTCAATAGAGATAGACAGGGTAAATATTCCTGTTTTTCTTTGTTCAAGATCTACCATGCCTTCCTGGGTAAATAAGGACACACTGGTGGTTGCTGTAACCCACAGTGGAAATTCGATTGAAATACTCGAAGCAGCAGATAAAGCCCTTAAATTAGATGCCGATGTGGTTGCTATTACTACCGGTGGCAAACTGAAAAAAATAGCCAGCGATAATAAAGATATAAGACTCATTGAATACGAATCAGATATCATATCAAGAATGGCAGTAGGCTACATCTATGTTTTCGTTTTGAATATATTAAACAAAGCGGGTGCTGTTGATATCTGCAGTGACAGAAAAGAACGTCTTCTGGGAATTGACTGGAATGAGGTTGAAAACGCTTTATACGGATTATCAAAGGAACTGAGCCCCGATGTAAGAACAAATAAAAACATCGCTAAAAGAACTGCTGTTAATTTGTTTGGCAATATCCCAATTATATATGGAAGCAGTATGCTTACCGGAACAGTAGGATACAGGCTAAAAAGCCAGATTTGTCTTAACAGCAATAACTTTGCACATCTTAATACTATACCTGAGCTGGATCATGATGAAATAGCTGCATGGGGGATGAAACACGAGTTAAGAAATAAATTTTTTGTAATTTTTATTACCGATAAAGACTCAAAAGAAGAAACTTTGAGAAGAGTGGAAATACTCAAGGGAATTCTGTTAGAAAAAAGAATTAACTTTGAAGAAATTATACTGGAAGGTTCAAATGACGCTATAAAAGGATTTTCTGGTATCTTCCTTGCAGATTGGATCAGTGTTTACCTGGCAGTATTAAACAACGTAGATCCCACTTCTTCAACACTACTCGATTTAATGAAAACCAGATTTGAACGAGTCAGTTCTTCCGAAAAACGTCCAAATATACTAGATGATATCAAGTGAGTATTTCTTTTTTGAAAATAAATGGTGGGCCCACCAGGACTTGAACCTGGGACCTCCGCATTATGAGTGCGCTGCTCTAACCAACTGAGCTATGGGCCCTCGATGAGGATAATCCTGTGTTAGACAATTGGATATATTAATAGAAATCATAGAATAAGTCAATTAAACGATAACTACTGTTTTTCAGATACTTGTGTTGTTCAGTGATATTGTCACCTCAAAGTTATTCAGCGAAAATGACACCTATGAATACAAGAGAGGAACTATACCACATAACAAGAAGAGAGATGAGTAGACTTATAGTAGTAGGAAAGCTAAGTTTTGATATTTTATGCAAAACTTAAGAATGGTATTCTAATAAGATTTCTTTTCCCATATAGTTGAAATGAATATCAAAATGATAAAAGAAACCAGCCTGGCCTAAAAGACCAAACGGCATATCATCCCATTCATGTGAGTAATACACATCTGACGCAAATTCAATTCCATCCAATGCTATATGTGTTTTATGGAGATATGCTAACACTGATCCACCAATGCCTGAAAAAATTTTCTGTTCCCCTTTATAGACATTGTGTCCTAACATTTTTGCAATCCATGCAGGAAAAGTGCATTCATCTGCTCCGGAATCAACCAGTGCATCAAATGTTACTGCCTTCTTATCTAAAAATAATTTTACAGGAATAACGGGTCGATAGATATATTGGGGTGGCTTTTGAGTTGGTGGTGTTACAATATACTTCAAATATGGAAATTTTATCTGCTTCACAGTAGATAACTCCTGTTTTCATTAGGAATCTTTGTCAGTATTGGGTCTTTGTATCCCTTCTTATTTGCTTCTTTGAGTGCTTCTTCAGGGGTATGACCTTTACCTAATACCTTTTTTCTATCATAGCTCAATGCTACAAAGTAACCCTGATACTTTTTTATAATTGGTGTCATGTCTATTGCTTTCATTTATTTTTACATCCTCACCTGTCTATTTGATATTCTATATTATTATACCACAAATTTCTTTAATAGAATGTCTTACCAATCTAGTTATAAAAAGCTTATTTTTTTAAATGAAAATATATTTCTTCTAAGCTATTTTTTTAATACCAAAGTCAA
>VGAU01000299.1 GCA_016870675.1 Actinomycetota bacterium
GCAATATGGCTGGCCAGTCCGCCATCATTTAAAATTTTTATCATTACTTCAGGCAAAGGATTGAATTTTAATTTTAAATTTTTAGTTTTATTATTAATTATTCCTTTTTTTAAATCTATCTCCAGTATATCTCTACTATCAATTTTATCAGTATCACAGATTAAGGCAGGCAGCCCCACGTTAATGCTGTTTCTAAAGAATATACGGGCAAAAGATTTAGCCAGGACTGCCCCCACACCAGCAATTTTCATAACCAGAGGTGCATGTTCTCTGCTGGAGCCGAGCCCAAAATTCCTGCCGCCAACAACAAAATCTCCAGGTTTTACTTCTTTTACAAAATCGGGATCCGCGTCTTCCAGGACATGTTTTGCCAGTTCGGGTAAATTGGACCTGAGGTGAAATAATCTTCCAGGAGTGATCAGGTCCGTAGAAACATCATCACCAAATTTAAAACTGCTTCCAATTATAATTTTTGGGTCTTTCTTATTTTTAAGCATTATCCTAAAACCTCCCTTGGATCGGCAATATAGCCCTTAACCGCACTCAAGGCTGCGGTTGCAGGAGAAGAAAGATAAATAAAAGAGCTGGGATTTCCCATCCTCCCTTTAAAATTCCTGTTTTGAGTTGAAAGGCATACCTCTCCATCACCAAGTATCCCCTGATGTACGCCCACGCATGGACCACAGCCTGGAGATTGTACTACTGCGCCGCTATTTATCAATGTTTCTAAAACTCCTTCCTTTAAAGCCTCAAGGTATATATCTTTTGAAGCCGGAACCACAATAAGCCTAACCCCGCTTGCAACTTTTTTATCCTTAAGTATGTCAGCAGCAATCTTCAAATCACTGAACCGGCCGTTGGTGCAGGTTCCTATAAATATCTGATTAACCATAATCTTTTCCAGACTACTTACAGGCAGGGCATTGTCTACAGTGTGGGGCAGGGAAACCATGGGCTCAATGACCGAACAGTCAATATCTATGATTTTTTCATATTTTGCTCCTTTATCTGCAGATATTTCCTTGAAACAATCCTGTCTTCTCTGGCTTTTTAGATATTCCTTTGTAATATCATCAGAAGGAAAGATGCCTGTTTTTGCCCCCGCCTCTACCGTCATGTTTGAAATAGTAAACCTGTCGTCCATACTTAGCCTGTTTCCAACTTCGCCCCCGAATTCCAGAGCTTTGTAAGTCGCTCCATCAGAAGTGATTTTTCCAATTAAATAAATAATTAAATCTTTTGCAAATACTCCTTTATTAATTCTTCTGTTAAGGTTTACCCTGATTGTCTTGGGAACCATAAGCCAGGTTTTAGCCAGTGCATAACCAACAGCAATATCTGTCGAGCCCATTCCGGCAGCAAAAGCCCCAAGCGCACCTGAGGTGCAGGTATGAGAATCTCCTCCGATGACAATATCGCCGGGGCATGTATATGATTCCACTAAAATCTGGTGACAGACTCCTTCTCCCACATCACTCACTACTGCTCCCGCCTGGGATGCAAACTCCCTTAAAACAATATGAGAGTTGGAAAGCTCACTTCTTGGACTCGGCGCAGCATGGTCAATAAAAAAAATGGACTTTGAAGGATTTTTTACTCTACCAAAACCCATTTTTTTAATCTGGCTTACTGCCAGGGGGCCGGTCCCATCCTGGGACATAACTACATCCACATCCACCACTGCAATGTCTCCGGCCTTAAGTTCTTTGCCGGCATGCTTGCTTATAATCTTCTCGGAAATTGTCTTATGCAAAAAAACTCCTTTCAAGCCTTGTCTTCAGGGTTCTGTTCTTCTCTTTTACTCTCTTTTTTCTTTGTATATTCATTATAAATATACATAAGCTCCTTATCAAAAAGAGACCTTTTTAGATCTTCGGACAGAGCCCTTGCCAGAGCAAGTATTTCATTTGCCTGCTTATCGGTAAGTTCTATATCAAACTCCTTGAATTTGTGAAGAATGATATGAGAGCCTGAATGTTTGCCTATAACCAGTTGCCTGGTTAACCCTACTTCACTGGGATTAAATACCTCATAATTTTTTGGATTCTTAATAACCCCGTCTGCATGTATTCCCGATTCATGAGCAAATACATTGGTTCCAACAATTGCTTTCCAGATAGGAATAGCTCTGGAGGAGGATCTTGC
>VGAU01000300.1 GCA_016870675.1 Actinomycetota bacterium
ATAAACCTGGTGGGAATAGATTCGCCGGCTCTTACCGCTTCACTGGCTATAGCGAGACATGTAGGTGAGTTACTGGGAAGGTAAATTTGCTGTAAAAACTCTTTTATTTTGTGTATTTTATGGTAATATTGCAAAATGTAAAAAAGTTCTGGTTTTAACACGATTGACTTAATAAGATAAAGGGGAGTAAAAGTGGAAGAAATTGAAAGATGCGAGGAATGCGGAAAGGTTCTGAAGGATAAGTCGCACGAGCCATATTGCGAACAATGTGACGAGAAATTGGATAAACAGTTTGATGATATTGAGGATAATATATTGATTTACAAAGAGCTTCTGGATAGCGAAATAAAAGTGCTGGAGAAGTTTGAAGATACAGACATTAAGGACCTTTTTAAAAGAGTATATGAGAAATTATCCAGAGAAGAAGGCGGATTAAAAGAGGAAAGCATAGTTGTCTTAAATAAATTAAAGAGCTCATTCAGTCTGAAAGAATCAGAACTGGGAATTAAAGAACTTCCCGAAATAAGGGAGATTAAAAAAGCAAAGCCAAAGGATCAGTGTCCTGAATGCGACAAAAAAATAAAAGAGGATTTTAATCTCTGCCCCTACTGCGGTTACAGGCTAAAAAAGGACATAGAAATTAATAAATAATAGATTGAAATAAGATACTAACCGATATCAAGTATTTCTTGGCAATTCTTCAACCTTTAATATAATTAAGAGTTTATTTGCCATAGTTTAAGAGCAGCGGCATAAATTATATTTAAAACATTTCTGCCGGAACTTGATTAAATAAGTTTTATTCTAGAATATAAGTTCCTTTTGAAAGATCGGCTAAAGTAATGGAAGAGCAAAAGAAACAAATCTTAAATGAAAACTTAAGGTCATTATTATTCAAGTTTTCTATTCCATCCATAACAGGGATGGTAACAATAGCGCTATATAGCTTTGTTGATACTCTTTTTGTTGGTAAAACGGTAGGCCCGAATGCGATTGCCGGCCTTACCATAGTTCTGCCTGTGATTATTTTTATAGTGGCTATTGGTCTTCTTACCGGAGTAGGTGCAGCTTCAGTAGTATCCCGTTCGCTGGGCAAAGGTGATAAAGAAAAAGCAGTAATTACCGGTGGGGATAGTTTTATATTGAATACAATTTTTAATATTATAACAATTGTACCCATTTATCTTTTTAGTGACAGGATACTTAAATTTTTAGGTGCTTCAAGTGAAGTTTTACCATATGCCAGGGATTATCTTGAGATTATGCTTTTTGGGTTTTTATTTTTATCTTTTTCCGTTAACGGCTCCAGCCTGATCAGGGCAGAAGGCAAGCCCAGAGCATCTATGTATGAAATGATTATAGGAGCGGTTTCAAATATAATTCTTGATTATTTCTTCGTAGTTGTGTTTGGATGGGGAGTTAAGGGTGCGGCAATTGCCACAGTTATAAGCCATATAATCAGCACTATTTATTTTGTAGTCTTTTTTATGTCCAGCAAGAGCATATTCCACATTAAGCTTAATATGTTTAAAATAAACAAATCTATATCCCGTGAAATCTTAAGTCTTGGAGTCCCCTCATTTTTGATGGAAATTATCGGTAGTGTGATGTTTTTACTGTTTATTAGAATTGTGCACCAGTATGGTGGAGATATTTATATTGCTATAACCGGAATCGGCATCAGGATTATCGATTTGATATTTATGCCTATTTTGGGAATAAGTCAGGGTTTCTCTCCTATTGTAGGGTTTAATTATGGAGCAAGGAAATATCATCGTGTTAAAAAGGTCTTAAAGGAAGCATTTATCTGGGCTTCAATTGTAGCTTCGGCTGGATTCATAATAATGGTGATCTTTCCGGAATCACTAATAAGTATCTTTACCAGTGATATGAACGTGATTGAAAAAGGAGTTGTTCCTTTAAGACTGATTGCAATACTGGCACCTTTGTGGAGCTTTCCCATATTGGGAGGTACATTCTTTCAGGCTATCGGTAAAGCCAGGCCTTCTCTGGTTATAACCCTGTCCAGGAACCTGTTTTTCTTTATACCGGCTATTTTTATACTGCCTGTTTTCTTCGATCTTATGGGGGTATGGATTTCCTGGCCGGTTACCGATTTCTGCTGTTTCTTTTTTAACGC
>VGAU01000301.1 GCA_016870675.1 Actinomycetota bacterium
ACTTATTAGTAAAAGCCTGCAATGAAAAATGATTTATTAATAAAACTCTTAGTAGGGTAATTAAAAAATGTTGTTTCCGCTGCAAATAAAGATAGTTATTGCAATTCAAAAATATTATAAAAAAAGGAGAAGAAACTGAACATTATAATCCCAATCAAACAGGTACCAGAGACAAGTAACGTAAAAATGGACGAAAAGACAGGTACAATGATAAGAGAAGGAGTAGAGAGCATTATTAACCCTCTTGATCTATATGCAATTGAGGTTGGAATCCAGCTAAAAGAAGAATATGATGGTAAAGCAATAGTAATTTCTATGGGACCTCCAGGTGCAGAAAAAGCTTTAAGGGAAGCAATTTCTATGGGGTGTGATGACGGTATACTGGTAACAGGAAAAGAATTTAAAGGTTCTGATACCTGGGTTACTTCTTTTGTGTTATCTAAATCTATACAAAATATAGGAAATTATGATTTGATTTTAACCGGTGAACGCGCCACAGACGGTGATACAGGACAAGTAGGTCCCGGTATAGGTTCATTCCTTGATATTCCTCTTGCTACTTATGTAAGTAAAATTGTTGAAATTAAAGATAAAAATATCATAGTGGAGCGATTAGTTGAAGATGGTTATGAAACTCTGAAGATGCCACTGCCAGCACTACTAACTGTAGTCAAAGAAATAAGTTACCCAAGACTTCCAACACTGCGCGGTAAGCAAAAAGCCAGAAAGATAGAGATACCTGTATGGTCAGCAGACAATATGAAACTTGATAAATCAAAACTCGGACTTAAAGGCTCGCCTACCCGGGTAGTTAAAATCGGTCATCCCAAGGTTACCAGAAGCGGTACAATTGTAAAACCAAATGGTGAAGAAAGCCTGTTAAAAGCTATTGATCAGTTAATAAAATTCATGCAGAAAAAAAGAATTAACCTAAGAAGGTTTAACAGATGAGTAGTCGGGATGTCTGGACTATAGCTGAACAGAGCCAGGGAAAAATTAAGGAAGTATCTTATGAGATTTTGACCCGGGGAAGAAAGTTGGCTGATAAATTAGGGGTAGAGCTAGCATCAATACTACTGGGATATAATATTAGTGATGATAAATTAAACGAACTTATCCATAGAGGTGCAGATAAGGTATATATAGTAAATGATTCTGTATTAGAAAACTTTATTGTAGAAAACTATAGCAACGTCCTGGTGGACTTGGTTAGAAAATATAAACCCAATATTATAATTGCTGGGGCAACAACAAGTGGTAGAACCTTAATGCCTCATGTTGCTGTAAGAGTTAATGCTGGACTGACTGCTGATTGTACTGGACTTGACATTGAAAAAGGCACCAATAATCTCTTGCAGACAAGGCCAGCTATTGGGGGTAATATTTTAGCAACAATTAAAACTCCTAATAACAGGCCACAGATGGCTACAGTCAGGGTAAAATCGACCAAGCCAGCTCCAATAGACAGGAGCAGAACAGGTAAGATTATTAAAATTGAACTTAAAACTGAATTAATCGATGGAAAAGTAGAAAGGATAGGATTTAGAAAAACTGAAGATGAAGCTGCAAGTATCCAGGATGCAGATATCATAGTATCAGGTGGAAGAGGCTTGAGAAAAAAGGAAAACTTTGTTTTGATTCGGCAGCTGGCTAAAAATTTAGGTGGGGTTGTTGGTGCATCCAGAGATGCAGTTGATAGAGGTTGGATATCTTATCCACATCAAGTTGGCTTAAGCGGTAAAACAGTGTCTCCAAAATTATATATAGCTATAGGTATTTCAGGTTCAATTCAACATCTTGCTGGTATAAAAACATCGGATATTATTATTGCTATCAATAACGATCCTGACGCACAAATTTTTAAAATATCGGACTTTGGAATTGTTGGAGACCTATTTGAAGTTGTACCCCTATTGAATGAAAGATTGGCAAAGGTAGTTAAATAAGATGAAATATAATAAAGTAACAGAGGAAATTTTAAATAAACTGGTTGAAATTGTAGGCAAAAATAATGTTTTAACAGATAAAGAAAAAATAGAAACCTATTCACATGATGAAACACCCAGGAAACAATACGCACATATGCCAGAAGTTGTAGTAATTCCTAAAACAGCTGAAGAAATAGCAGAG
>VGAU01000302.1 GCA_016870675.1 Actinomycetota bacterium
GCGCTCTTGCTATGGCTACCCTCTGTTTCTCTCCACCTGATAGCTCACTGGGTCTGTGTCTGATCCATTCGGTCAGTCCTACTGATTCTATAGCATCCAGTATTTTCTTTTTCTTATTTATAATTCTTTCTTTAGAATAGATCATGGGAAGCTCAACATTTCCATAAACATTGGTCCTGGAAAGCAGATTAAATGTCTGGAACACAAAACCCACTTCTTTATTTCTAATATTTGCAAGCTGATTATCATTCAGCTTACTTATATCCATATTATTCAGGAAGTATTGCCCTGAGGTTGGTACATCAAGACAACCGATAATGTTCATTAAAGTTGATTTTCCTGAGCCCGATGGCCCCATTACTGCTACAAACTCGCCCCTTCTTATTTCAAGATTTATACCGCGGAGCGCATTGACCTTAATATTTCCTATTCGGTAAACCTTTGTAATATCAGTTGTTTTTATGATGGTATCTTTATTATTTTCTAACATGTTATCAGTTAATTATGGCTATTATCGAATTGGTGAAATTAAGATAATGTCTCCTTCATTCAGTCCTGACTTTATTTCAATAAAGTCGTAATTAAATATTCCGGTGGTAACTTCTATTTTATTTAGGGCCCCGTCTTCACCGGGAATACTTACATATGATTTCCCATCTTCCTCAAATACAGATTGTATGGGAACATATAAGACATTTTCTACGCTGGAAGTGGTTATATCCAGACTTGCTGAAAGACCATATAGAAGTTTTGGACCATTCTCTGTTTCAGGCTTTACGGTAAGCTCAAAAGAAACCACACCGCCAATATTTGTGGAAATTGGAGATATTTCGGTTATTTTGCCATCAAGTTTGTCTTCAAAATAGGCATCCAGCCTTATATCTACATCTTGCCCAATCTGCAGGTTAACTACATCAGTCTCATTTATATCTGCCTTTATTATAAAGTCACTGCTGATTATGGAAATTGCAGGTACTCCTGGCCCTGCATATTCTCCTTCTTTATAAGTGGAAGTAAGTACTATTCCATCATAAGGTGCGTAGATTATGCTGTTATCTATATCCAGTTTGGTTAGATCCAGGTTTATCCGGGATAGTTTAAGCTGGCTTTCGGCCTGTTCGATGTTTTTAGCAGTTACTTCAATCTGGCTGGCTGCGGATTGGGTGCTGGAAAGGTTTGACCAGTAGGTGGAAGATTGATTTAAAAGTGACTGTTCATATGCACTCTGCGCAGAATTGATTGAGGATTTATTCTTTTCTATAGTAGTCTCATAAGTTCCTTCTGTTGTATTTATATTAGCGTACTGTTGGGCTTTTACAGCTTCATAATTTTCCCTGGCAGCTTTAGCATTATACTGATATGTTTTGTTGTCAGGGTCGGTAGCTAAAATTCTTTCAGCTTCATCCCATGCACTTTTTGCACTGGTTATAGAACAACTGGCTATATTAGTTGTATTTTCCAAGGCTGCGTATGCATTTTCTTCAGATTTTTTTGCCAGTTCGTTTGCATTTTCTAGGGCTATAAATGCTGATTGTGTAGCCTGTTCGGAAAGGCTGGTATTGGTATCAGCAAGCTGCAGTGCTATATGATTTGCATCAAGTGCCTTCTGGTAGCTTATTCTGGCAAGTTCCAGGGAGTTTTTAGCTGCATTTAGATTTTCTTCTGCCTGAGCAATAAGGAGTTTTTGCCTGCTGCAATCTATCTCTATGAGCACGTCACCTTTGCTAAAAGTATCTCCCTTGCTAAGAGAGCACAAGACTTTACCTGAAGCAGAAAGGGAGTAGTCGTTTTGTTCGCTGCTGTCCACATAACCACTGGTAGTTACTGTCTGGATAATATCACCTTTTGTTATTTCGAAGGTATCCATAATTTTTGAAATATCACCAAGACTTTTACAGGCTGAAAGGTTAAACGAAGCTATTATAATAATAGCAATAGCTGTAATTATAAAGAAAATTTTTCCCGTTATTTTATTCCTCATTTCATCTCCTACCATTCAATATTCTATCTGAAAATATATATTTAATATTTATTTAAAATATTTACAGTTAAAAATTTGCAAATTGAATATTATTTAACTAGTTTTTTTT
>VGAU01000303.1 GCA_016870675.1 Actinomycetota bacterium
TCTGCACCTGCTCCTTTGCTGGTGGACTTTGTAGAAAAAGGTATTCTCGAAGGCGGGAGTCTTAATAAGGTGATTTACGGTTATCTAAAACCATTATTTGAGGCTGGTATTGATGTACTGATATTAGGCTGCACCCATTTTCCGTTAATTGAAAAGCAGATTTTAGCCTGCAGCGGTAATGGGATCAAGGTAATAAGTTCAGCGGTGGAGACTGCAAAAGATGTAAAAAAAATGCTTAAAGAAAGAGGGTTATGCGCGGGTAAAGAAAAAGAGCCAGAAAGAATTTTTTACGAAACAGGTATAAGGAGTAATTTCTTTGAAGTAGGAAAGATGTTCCTGGGCGAGGAGATAAAGGAAGTTATAAGAATAAAACTGGATATCTGAAAGGTAATAAAAAGAAGATGCACCAACATTATTAAAAGGAAAGGTTGAAGGTGATGTTTGAAAGAATAGATGGTAGAAAAAAAGATGAAATTAGAAAAATAAAGATAACCAGGAATTATATATCACATGCTGATGGTTCAGTATTTATTGAGATGGGGAAAACCAGGATTGTGTGTACAGCTACTGTGGAAGATAAAATCCCCAAGTTTTTGGCAGGCAAGGGATCAGGCTGGATTACTGCTGAATATGATATGATTCCTGGTGCTGCCCCGCAGAGGATTATACGGGCCCAAACTGCTGGCAGAATCAATGGCAGGACTCATGAAATCCAGAGGTTAATTGGCAGGTCACTTAGAAGTGTGGTTGATTTAAGTAAGATTGGTGAAAGAACCATCTGGATAGACTGTGATGTAATCGAAGCGGATGGTGGGACCAGAACCGCATCAATAACCGGTAGCTTTATTGCTCTTTTTGATTGCATGCATTCACTGATTGAGAGAAAGATTATTGATATAATGCCAGTAGAAAATTTTTTGGCTGCGGTAAGCATGGGTATTGTTGATGAAGAGATACTGGTGGACCTTTGCTTTGAAGAGGATTCAAAAGCACAGGTGGATATGAATGTAGTTATGAATTCCAAGAGTGAATTAATTGAAGTTCAATCTACTGCAGAAGTTACTCCTTTTAGCAGGGAGAGCTTTGATAAAATGCTGGAAAAGGCGACTACCGCTATCAAAGAAATTATAGAAATTCAAAAGAAGATATTAAGTCAGAATTTGTAATTATTATTTTTTTTATTATTTAATCATTCAGGTGCTAATCTATTGCAGATAGTTATTGCTTCAAAAAATATTGGAAAAATCAAAGAGATAAAATCATTTTATTATGATTTACCGGAGGTAGAATGGCTGACTTTTAAAGATTTTAAAAAGTTTCCGGATGTAGGTGAGAAGGGAAACAGCTTTTTAGAGAATGCAAGACTTAAGGCCAGAAGTATTTCTCTTTATACAAATAAAATCACTCTTGCTGATGACTCGGGGCTGGAGGTTAATTTTTTAGGAGGCAGACCTGGAGTAAAATCGTCAAGATATACAGGGGTAGATGCTACGGATAAACAAAATAGAGACAAACTGATTAAGGAAATGGAAAATGTAAAAAAGATTTCCGACAGGACAGCTAGGTTCGTCTGCAGTGCGGTGCTGTGGGACCCGGAAAAAGGTTCTATTTTTGAAACCAGAGGTGTTTGCGAGGGCTTTATAGGTTTTGAGGAAAAGGGTACTGGTGGTTTTGGCTATGATTGTATTTTCATTCCGACAGGGTACAAAAAAACAATGGCCCAGTTGACCCAGAATGAAAAAAATAGTATCAGTCACAGGGGAAAAGCTCTTAGAGCTCTGTGCAAGTTTATTTTGACAACTCCCAACGCATAAATACAGGGGCTCCTGCAGCGTTTTTCTTGGTAAATTTTTAGAATTATGATATTATTCTTTCTGCTAAAATGTTATCTCTTGTAATCGGGGTGTAGCGCAGTTTGGTTTAGCGCACCTGCTTTGGGAGCAGGGGGTCGGAGGTTCAAATCCTCTCACCCCGACCATTTCGGGCGGGAATAGCTCAGTTGGCTAGAGCGTCAGCCTTCCAAGCTGAGGGTCGCGGGTTCGAATCCCGTTTCCCGCTCCATTTCTATTTTTTAG
>VGAU01000304.1 GCA_016870675.1 Actinomycetota bacterium
GTGTATTTGATGGAATATTTGTTGGTGTAATAGTAGGTTTATGGATTAATGGAATAGTAAGTCTATTTCCTTTGACTATTACTTGTTGCATTAATAAAATAACAATTACTAAAACTACTATAGTAAGTAATTTATATCGTATTAATGGCAGATTAAAAAAAGTATTATTATGAAATTTATCTACGATTTTGTTTTGCTGTTTAGGTCTAATCATTTATTCGTATTTTACACCCTGATGTTGAAATAATAAATAAAACATATAATACTCAACCATGAAACATTAATACTAATATTGACAAAAGTATACAAGTAGTTTAGTATATAAGTATTATGGATAATTCTACTATTAAAATTAAAAAATCTATAATAAAAATCGCTAAATATCAAGCTCTTTCAGAAGGTACTACCCTTCAGGAGTTTATCGAAAAAAGAATACTATCTGGTATAAAAACAGACAAGATAAAAGCTGATATTACAGCAAGTGAGGTTAAACCAGATTCAATTGTAGCTGGAACAAGAAAAATATAATAAAGTATAATTAGAAGAAGATAGAAGAAGAGTCCCTTTGGACACTGTATCGGGTTGCACGTTTTTACGGAATGCGCCCCAATCAGAACTAGGGGCTTTTTTTATGGAATAAATAGTCATAGGTATTCAAATGAGGGAGGGATTATAAATGAGAATTAACAAATCCAACAAAAAACTATTAAAAAGTCAGATACGCAGTATGGTAGCTTACCGGCCGGATGTGACCCAGTGCCAGATTGCGCAAACATTTGGAATAACACGAATTACTGCCCGGAAATGGTTGGAGGAGATAAGAGAAGAGCAAATCCGTACTATTGATAAAGAGTCACTAAAGAGAGAACTTTGGCGGCTGGAGGAAAAGGCGAAGGAATATCTTCTCCTTCTGACTTATCTGCGGTCGGATATCAATCATCTGTATGATAAATTTCCCCATGTCATTTTAGGAATTATCAAGACGGGATGGATGATAGAAAAGGAACTCTTTGAACTTAAGTTCGATTTATATTCCAGACAATTAGAAGCCGATGACAGCAGAAAAATTGATCTTATCAACCAGAAGATGGGTATGGCGACCATTGTGAATGTCCAGCACTGATTGGCAGATATTTGGCAGATAGAAGGAAAAATATGGATAGAAATACAATACCTCTCGAAAAGATAACTTCAGGGCAATATATCCCGCCTTTTATTGGTCAGAAATGTCCAGTTTGCAACGGTTGGGGGACAGTTTCATTTCAAAGGAAACAGTGCCATGCCTGTATGGGGAAGGGATATATTCTGATTCCAGCAGAGACAGAAAGAGAGAAAGATTATGAAGAAAGTAAAACTTAAAGGATTTTACAGTACCAAACAGGAGAATAAAAAGCTCTATTTCACCATACTCCTCAAGTGCGCTGAATGCTTCGGATATTTTGCAGATGGTTACCAGAAGTGCGATTCTACAATCTGCCCTCTTTTTCCCTACTTTCCGACCGTAAAACAGTATAACTCACTGATTAAGACCCGAAAGTGTCAGGAAAAGAAGCGTGAGGCCTTTTCTTGAGGCTAAGAAATCGGTCATCAGATATTACAGAGATTGTCTGGATAAATTATGGATATACCAATAAATTTCTCGGTGAATAAGGCGATAATTTTACTGAAAAAAGTAAAAATTGGTAATATTGTCGGATTTGCTGAAATACATTTTTCTGATATCAGCAATAATGTCGTCTTTAAGGTTAAGGGATTTACTATCAAATTAAAACAATTCATATCTTCTTCCCCGGCTAAAATATGTGTTGATTTTCCAGCTTTTCGGTCAATAAGAGGCAAAAACGGTTTTATGACCTCTTTTGTCCTGGAAGATAAAGGGCTTTGGAAAATGATCGTTCAGGCAATTCTTCAAAAATATGCTGAAGATACCGGAGGAATTACACCTGGTGAACTACAGAACCAAGAAGATGTCGATCCTGACGAAGTACCTTTTTAACCAATAGTAACAATATATAGTAACGATAATAGTCACTTTAACATTAATAGTAACCAGTAACTATT
>VGAU01000305.1 GCA_016870675.1 Actinomycetota bacterium
GACCTTCCTCTATCTCTTTTTTGGTAAAAATTGTTGCAGATATAAAGGTATCATTTTCAAGATTAATATCAAAGATGATATCATATATCTGTGATTTAATATCAGGATTGTATTCATCAAGCTCTATCATTACATCGATATCAGATTCGGGAGTATCTTCTCCCCGAACCTTTGACCCAAAGACACGCAGGTTAATAACATCAAAATTTCTGGATAATTCATCTTTTAAAACTCTAAGAGCCTTCTCTTCATTCTTTTTTAACTTTAGTTTTTTCATCTCTCAAATATATCTCAAATTTATTATAGCATTAATTCTCTCCTTAAGATTCGCTAATTAATTTTAACAAAAAATATGGAAATAATCATTTTTTATGGCCTGTCATACATTTTTTGGCAATTATACCTTATATGAAGGTTATATTTCCCCTGAAAAATAGCTGAAGTCGTAAAAACATCTATCTGGACTTTTTTATATCCCAATGCTTTTATCAAGCCATTAATGTCTTTGTTTTCTTCTAATTTGCTTATATTGGGTTTTTTATCAAATACTCCTATTTTTATACTTCCTAAATTTATAGCTACCAACAATGTACGTTGTTTAGTTACTTATATTATTATGTAATCCAATTTTTTAAGTTTTTTCAATGTCTCCTTTCCCAGTTGTCCTCGAGCCCTCATATTTCTGAGAGTAACCAGGGCTACATGCTCTGTCCGGTCATCTTCCAGTGCCTTAAATAAATATTCTACTGCTGGTTCACCTATAACTTCAAGAGCTTCAGCTGCTCTTCCTTCAACAAGGAGGTTGCTATCTCCCAGAGCATGAAATAGGGGTTCTACCGCCCTCTTATCTCTAAGTTCTCCAAGGGCTAATATTGCATCACTTATGACATCGTAGTCTTTCTTATAATCCAACGCCTTTATCAAACCTTCAACATCTTTCTTAGCCTTCATCTTTTTTATATTTAGCTTAAATAAACTCATATTCATATCTCCTTATACGATCAATTACCTATAACGGTTGGGGAATATGGTAAAACTCGTTTTTATACAAAATATTTTCACTTTAACAATACATGTTATGTAAATTATAAATATAGTATAGCATGTTTTCCGATTGTTTTGCCGGTAATCGGAATTGTTAGTGTAGTTTTTGGTGTTTTAGCTAAAAAATAGTGCTGTCAGTTATCTCTGGCATTATTAAATAGTTAGCTAATAGAGGACACACTAAAAAGATTAATTAATACCCTGCAACTGTGCTCATTGCGGGGTATTAAGACTTACTTGCAAAATATTCAAAAAACCGCTAATTAATTAGTGTCTGCTTTTAAAATGAAATCACTAAATTTTATTCAAAAAGAAATGATTTAGCATCTTGTAATTATAAGAGTAGATTTAATTTTATATTAAAAAGTTAAAGGTGTATAATCTATAATGTATAGCAGCTATTTAATTTTTATTAGTTATCATGAAAAAATTAAGTTATATATATTGCTATATTAACTTCAATTTCTCTTATTATCGCGGTTATTTTTTGTAATCAGTGGGAGATAAAAGCTGAGGAAAAGTTAGGAAAAGAAGACAAAATTGGAGATGTGTTTAGGGATGTCATAAAAAAAGTCCTTGAGAAGAATAATGGGGTTTTAAGAGAAATGAGGTAGGTAATTAAAATGAGTGATAAGTATATCCAAAAGAAATCAGATAAAACAGGTTGTCAACACCCATTTCTAAAAAATAATAAAAAAGTAGTATATTTAATTTCACTCTCAATTTTAGGGTTAATTTTTAATTTTACTTTAGCTATATTTGGATGTGGTGTTATTGAAGAACACGAGAAAGAAAACCAATATTTAAGTGAAGTGGTATATATAATGGGTGCGTTGGCAGAAGATTCAAATTTTTATAAAGAAGTCTGTTCAGATGTTGCCAGTGGAGATATGAGTTTATCGGAGCATAAAGAAATTACTTCAAAACTTATAGAAGAGATTAACAGTTTTTATGATCAATATCTGAAGCTTGATACCCCGAAAAAATTGGAAGTATCCAATGATTTACTTGGTA
>VGAU01000306.1 GCA_016870675.1 Actinomycetota bacterium
GAAGACATGATGGATACTATGATTGTTTGGTACCGGGCAGTGGAGGTAAAGATAGTGCTTATCAAGCACATATTTTAAAATATAAATATGGAATGAACCCTTTAACTGTAACTTGGCCACCCATTTTATATACAGATTATGGCTATGAGAACTGGAAAAATTGGATAGATATAGGAGGATTTGACAATATTTCATTCAGAAGAAATGGTAAGGTGATGAAATTGCTAACTAGATTATCCATCGAAAATTTATTTCATCCTTTCCAGACTTTTATCCTAGGACAAAAAAATTTAGCCCCAAAGATTGCAACTAAATTCAATATTCCTTTAATCTTTTATGGTGAGAATGAATCTGAATATGGGAATCCTATTGCTGATAATATGACTTCATTACGAGATAAATCATATTTTACTTATTCACACTTAGATGAAATATTTCTTGGAGGCGTTTCTGTTAAAGAGTTAATCGAAAAATATAATTTAAAATTAACAGATATAATGAGTTTTTTACCTGCGACTGAAAGTGATTTTAAAGAAAATAACATCGAAGTTCATTATTTAGGATACTATTTAAAATGGGCGCCTAAAGAGAACTATTATTATGCTGTTGAAAATACCGGATTTAAAGCCAGACCTTTTAGAACTCAGGGAACATACAGTAAATATAATAGTATTGATGATAAAATGGATGACTTGCATTATTATACGACTTTTATAAAATTTGGAATAGGACGAGCTACCTCTGATGCTTCACAGGAGATTAGAAATCACCATTTAACCCGTAAAGAAGGAATGGCGCTTGTTAAAAAATTTGATGGAGAATTTCCAGATAAATATTTTAATGAAATAATGGAATATATTGAAATGAGACCAGATGATTTCCATGAATTAGCTAATAAATTCAGGTCTCCTCATTTATGGGCAAAGGTTAACGATAAATGGCGGTTAAGACATACAGTAAATCAAGACGGTGTTGATGATTGAATATCGTAAAATTGCTTTTTAAGTATATTGCTGAGTTCTATTGTTTTTAACTTGTCTATAATTATTTCTGTCGCACCACCCTGCCAATATGGATTAATAACCTTTTTAAGCGCTTTTTGAAATTCATCATCATACACCTTATTTATCGCGTCAACTATATCTTTTTCTTTTGGATAACAATCAATTACGCTAGAAGCTTTTATTCTGCCTCTTTGCCTATCTCCGATATTAATTGTTGCCTTTTTAAAGGAAGGCATTTCAATTATTCCTGAAGATGAATTACCTACTATAGCATCAACAAATTGAAGGGTTGACAAATACCTTAATTGCCCTAATGAAGTAAAAACTACTGAACGGCCAGGATTTTTAATAACAAAGTTTTCAATTAACTCATTAATTATTCTGCCGCCAGTATCAGCGTTTCCTTTCGTAAAAATAATTTTTATGTCTTTAAATCTATCTAAAGCTTTAAATATTTCTGTAATATGATTGAGTGAGGTATCTTTTTCTAATGTTATAGGGTGAAATGTAAAAATAATATTTTTTTCACCAAAATTGAAGTTTAATTCTTTTTCTAATTGTTTTTTTGTTAATAGTTTTAAATTTTTTAAATTGTCAAGTCCAATTGCCCCAACATTAAAAACTGTTAGTGGGTTCTCTCCTAATTGAATAACCCTTTTACGATAAAATTCAGTTGAAGTAAAATGAATATGAGACATTTTAGTTATTGCATGTCTCATCGGCTCGTCAATTGCTCCTTCAGTACTTTCACCTCCATGTAAATGAGCCACCGGTATTCTGCTAACCATTGCAGCAGCAACACTGGAAAACAACTCAAACCTATCCCCTAAACCAATTATTAAATCAGGTTTTAATCTCTCATATGCCTCTGAAAAAGAAATCATTCCAAGCCCCATAGCTTTAGAAATTCCAACAGGGGTATCGGAGGAAAGTAAAATTTCTATTTTTTCATCAATTGCAAGACCGTCTTTTTCGATCTCTTTATATGTCAAACCAAATTCAGGCGATAGATGCATGCCCGTTGTAATTATCTTTACTTCAAAGAAGTT
>VGAU01000307.1 GCA_016870675.1 Actinomycetota bacterium
AGAGAAGGGGTAAAAAATCTAAAAGAAATATCTGCAAAAAATAGAGAACTGTTCGGCAAAACTTACCGCTACATTCCTATAGATAAATGGGTTAAATCAGAGATATCTGATATGCAGAAAGCAATAAAGTCCCTTGTGCCCAAGATCAAGGAAAATGAAAAGTGGATGATGGATATAGAGAAGAGATACTATGATAAGCATGACTACAAAGAGCTTATAATAAAGCTTACCGATGTGGTTGACCGTAAAGAAATTGACTTAAAAAAACCAGAAAAGATAATAAAGGTTGAAATTGTGGGAAAGGACGCAGGAATTTCACTGCTGGAACCGGATGAATTTCTAATAGTATCCTGATTATATGCTTCTGGTTCCTTTTTTAAAATATTTAAGAAATCTATCCTGGTACTGTTCAAACATTTCCCATCTATCAAGCTCCTGTTTCAAATCTGATGGTTCGATCTCTCCATTTTCAAATAGCTTGAAGAGAATTTCTATTTCATCTCTGGCTACGATAGGAAATCCCAGTCTATCCCTGGTAACTACCGGAAACCCCTCACTACCTACTTTAACAGTGCTATTCCTTAATAAATCCGGCATCTGTGAAAAGTAGGCACTTTCCGATATTATTTCCTGAATAAACTTAGAAAGTGAAACATCCCAGAATTCATCTACTCCCTTAATAACTGCGCTATAGGGATCTTTTCTCTTCTCAATATCACTGGATATATTTCTGGCAACCGAGTCCAGTGAATTAGATACTATATCCATTTTTTCAAAATCCCTGCTGAACTTCAAGCCATAAAGAATCATGGCTAAATCACTATCCTCAGCAGCCAGCATCTCAAAAGCCTTCCTGGCTTCGCCGCTGAATCCCTCTACCCTCAACATATAGGAAGGAGTAATCACCTTTGGCTTCTGCCATGTTATCCTGCCTTCCCTGATAACCGTCTCGGACTCGCTACTTCTTCCCTCAAAATCCAGATATAAGGGTACAGTCAGCATATAATAATGAATAGTAGTAGAATCAAATGAAGCCAGCAGTTTCCGGGGTGGCTTTATAATCTCAGTATTCTCTATTGCATATTTGATTTTCTCTTCTATGTTCATAATATATCAATCACCATTGGAACAGGATACAATTACATTTTAATGCCAAATATATCAAATAGCAAACCGACATAAAAACAAAGTCAATAAGATTTTCAATATATTAAAATTAAGATCTAATTGAAATTATTAAATTTCAATATTCAATAATTTTTTTATGTTTTTTTTATTACAATTGTAACGTATAATAATTTCAAATATAAACACTTAAAGGTTGAAAAATAATTATAATATGATATAATATGTGTAAATGTATAAAAGGGTTAATATACATATAGGTATTTATTTTTAAAGAAACAGTTTTTGAAAAATACATAAAATGGAGAGAAAAATTTTTTTAGATTGAAGAAAAAACATATGACGCAAAGAGAAATAGAAAAAAAGCTTAAAAAAATTTACAAAGAAATGAGTCTTTGGCCTGACGTAAATAAAAAATTAAGGTATAAAATACCTGAGCATATAGTACAAAGAAGAGAATCAATTCTTTCACTTCAACAGATTTTATATAAAATTGAAGATGCTAAAAAAGAAGGGGATAAAAATAAGGAATATTTTAACTTAGCACTTTATTACTTAACGAAATCAGCAGAAGTATAGTTTGAAATTAAAAAAATTAATGAAAATATTCATAAACTTGGAGTCAACTACATACAATAATTACCTGTCATTACAGACAGTAAAAAAGGAAGATCACCATGACTATTGGTAAACAGCAAGCCTTAAAACTATTTCTGGAAAAAGAAGAGAAACTGCTCAGCCTAAGACAAGCAAGTGAGTGGGCTTCACAATACTTAAACCGGAAAGTAACAATTTCAAACATCTCATATTTACTCCAATATGGAAGAATAAAAAAGTATGGTAGTGATGGTAATCCCTTAATAAATATTAATGAACTAAAAGAATATTACGAGTCTTATAA
>VGAU01000308.1 GCA_016870675.1 Actinomycetota bacterium
CCTGTCCCTTCTAAACTCATCTATGCCCAGCCAGTCAAGAATCTTTTTTATGACCTTATAATCTTCTATAAATGCAATAATGCGCATATTTCCTTTGCATTTGGGGCATAAAAGCGGGTCGACCTCATATATCTTTTTTATAAGCCTTGCCCAGGATTTGCTGCAGCTCTTATTATATAAATCATCCTCTATGGCATAATCAGGCTGGTCCACTGCCTGCTTCTTACGTTTTCCCCGACTTATATTACTGTAAAAACCTACATACCTCACCATTTGTTCGTTTCTGTTGGGTATATGTGAGCATAGACTTGCAATAAAATCAACTGCGTCAATTATAATTTAGGGACCCAAGAAGCACTTTAACCTCAAAATAACCATGAGTCTCAAGCTCTCTTAAAACTACATACTCCTTTTCTATAACAGTTTCTGTAACTTCTTTTCCATCTATTATTTTTGTTACCTGCTTTTCTTTTTCAATAATTTCATATTCTTTAAAACTGATTTTTAAAAGGTCAAAAACAGATTCATTTGGATTGTTATCCTTTAAATAATTATACTTATAAGAATTTGCTTCTGGATCCCCAAACTATAATCCCCCAAAAGTAGACATATTTATGATTATCGGAGACAAAGACGGCCGCCAGCTACAGTACCTAATCGGAAGAAATGTGTAATAGAAGAAATAATGAAGAAAGCTCAATATTCATGACTATTTTTTGGCAGACTTATATCATACCATCCAGTATAAGCTTCAGCATACATGGTCACTATCTATATATTCATCTATAATGTACTCGCGGGGCCCGTGAGTTTCCTCCGCCACTTTAGGAGGAGGCCTCTTCCTTTCAAATTCATATATTCCAAGATAGTCGAGTATCTTTTTAACCACTTTATAATCTTCAAGTATTGGCAATTATTTTCATCTTTTCCCCACAACGGGGGCATGATAATGGATCCACTTCATATATCTTCTGTATTAGCCGTGCCCATGACTTATTCAGTCCCCCTTTACTATCATCTTCTACAATATGATATTCCGGCTCAGTGGCTTCTTTCTTAAGCCGGCCTCTTGTGGCATTGCTGTAATGCCCCAGGTATCTAACTGTCTGGCCTCCCCTATCCGGTATATGGGTTACAAGGGCTGCCATCCATTTCAGGGGATCGAACTCGGCTACCTTTTTCCCGTATTTGGACTCATATGTTACCAGTGGTCTTTCCGGATAATACTTCATGCGCTCCCGGGAAAAAGATGCCCTTATGATATACCTTGCCAGGTTTTCAGTCGATCTCTTATCTTTGGGATAGATTCTCTTTCCGCAATAGGTGCTGAAGCCAGTATGGTGCCAGGAGCAAATCAATTCTATCACCCTCTCTGTAATAAGACCTTTTTTAAGAAGCATCTTAAATATCCTGTGTATAAACAGTTTCTCTATTGATTCTGTATCGATATCAATTGAGGGAACGTAGAAGAAGCCATCGGTGGAAAAACATCCATCTGCTGCCAGTATATGGATATGGGGATTGAAGGATAGGAAGTCCCCGAATGTCTGGATTACTGCCACAGCTGCCGGATTTACATCCTCTTTTCTGCAGGTACTAATGTAGTAATTCCGTACTGTCTCCCAGGAGATCCTGGAGAGGTCTTTAAGTAGATTTCTGTTAAAGAGAAAATATTTCCTTAAGATCTTTGGTATGGAGAACACAAAGTGCCTGTGGGGGACTTTCTTCAGGATGCTTGCACAAAGAAACTCACCAAATTCGACACAGCGTTTTGCGTGGCAGGAGGGGCAAAAATGACGTCTCTTGCAGCTAAAAAGCAAAGGTTGCAAAATGCACCTTTTGTGTCCACGCTGAAAAAGACATTTAAAGTTATCCATCCATTTCATCCTGATTATGGCAAAAAATTTGATCTTGTAAATTACCGCAACAGCTGGAAGAGCCAATATGTAGAATATATTGGAAGTGATGGCATATTATGCAGTATGCCTCTTAGCTGGACAGATGCTGCTGGTATTGATCCGTT
>VGAU01000309.1 GCA_016870675.1 Actinomycetota bacterium
TGCAAAAGACCTGAAAATCCTGGCTGAAAATCGTGCAAGAGAACATGCCCAGAATGTAGTTAAGATGCTATTTAAACCCGAAAAATTAAAAAGAGAGGCAGGTATGGGTATGAGAGAAGGAAGACCAGATGTTGGGCCTGTATAATTCAATATGCTACAATTTATTAAAAAATATTTATACGATTAATAAAATATCATTATGATGATCTTTCCTTTGTTACCTTTTAAGAAGTAAAACGATCAGATCTCATAATAAGGGGGATACTAAATTAACATCAAGCTTAAAGAAATAGGTGTTTGCATTACATTTGTAATAATGTGTTTTGCTATTATTAATAATCCAACTGTTGCGAACTTTTTAGAAGATTTTATTGGATTTAATTACAAAAGTACGTGCGAAAATATCGATTATAATAGTCTTAATGGTAATATTAGTCAATATGAAGGATGTAAAGTTAAATTCAAAGGAAAAATTAATTACACCGAGCCACTTAATGATGGAAATTTAATTGTTATGAATATAGACGGTTCAGAGAAAAAACGAATTTGTATTTTTTATGATGGGCAACCAATCTTGATGAGTAACAATATGATAACGGTTTATGGGGTTGTTTACAGTAAACGTGAGGTTTCTCAGTTTGGAAAGTATATTCCTTTAATATTTGCAAGATACATTGATTTTCAATCATGAATTAAAAATTCAAGATTTGAAAATGGTAGGATGTGTATGGTTAAAACTGACAAGGATAAAAAAAAGGATTTAAGGGATACGTTAGCAGCGATACGGAGCAATTGTGCACTAATTTTGATTGCAATATTTATAGCAATCACTCTGAGTTTGTTGGTTCCATCTTTATTATTAAATCAACCATATTTACTGTTTATATCCTATATTGTGGTATCAGTTGTAGTATTATGTATGTTGTTTTTGGTTATTTTAAAAAAGGTGGCAGATCAATTATATCGCGTTTTTTACATAGTTTTTGTTATTATTTTATTTGTTATTATTTTGGTTCCATATTATCCTACTGGAAATTTTGTTCAAGTTCCCGATTTAATTGGAAAAACTCAAGATGATGCCAAGGCAATATTAGAAAAAGAAGGATTAGCTTATAATATTTCTTATGCGTCTGTGAATGATAGCTCCTTTGATAACAAAGTAATCAATCAAAGTCCTAATTGGACTCTTCAATATGCTAAAAATACGAATGTTAATCTTGTCGTAGGTAAATTTAAAATATCAAAAATAAATATTAATGATCCAACGGAAGGATCTAATGTCGGACGTATTATTAAAGTAACGGGCACTTTTGAGAATTTAAAACCTGGTCAAAATATTTATGTGCTTATTCAGCCACAACCTAGTAATAATGATGGTCCATATGAATGGTATGTTCAAGATCCTGTTGTAATTTCAGGTAATAAGTGGGAATGTAACGCTTATGTTGGAATGGAAAATGTAAATAAAGGTAAATTTAAAATTGTAGCGATAATAACAACTGAAGATTTAACAAAAGTTTTAAAACCAGAAAACATATATGGGTTCGATTTACCTGTTTATGAAGCAATGAGTGAGATTACAGTAACCCGGGTGAAGCCTTAATTTTAAAATCTCTTTATATTTAAAAATAGAAAAGTAAAATAAAATAAAAAGAATTTAATTATATTCCAGTGTTTAACCACAGTTCAACTCTTTTGTTCACTTCATCCCAGTTTACAATGTTCCAGAAAGCCTCTACAAAGTCAGGTCTTACATTCTTATAGTCCAGGTAGTATGCATGTTCCCATACATCGAGAACCATCAGGATTCTGAAGTTAGGAATGACATTAACATTGTGTTTCTCGATCTGCATTATAAACAGTCTATCAGTTCCTCTACATAGGGTTAAAGCAGCCCATCCAGAACCCTCCACGCTGATAGCGGCTTGTGAAAATTCTTTCCTGAATCTTTCAAAACTTCCAAAGTCCTTTTTTATGTATTCGGCC
>VGAU01000310.1 GCA_016870675.1 Actinomycetota bacterium
ATGTAAAAAATATTTTAGAAACAGAAAACAGTTATAAGATTTTAAATATGAAAAAGGAAGATGTTGAAACAGAGATAACAAACCTTTTTAAAGAAAATGGATTAAAAATATCAAGAATGGAAAATGTTTCTGCATCAATGGAAGATATATTTTTTAAGCTGACCGGAAATATGTTAAAAGGATAGAACAATTGAATCAAATAAGTGCAACTTATTTTAAGAATTTTAATTTCTATATAAGAGAAAAAGCAGTGCTGTTCTGGAATATTGCATGGCCGACAATAATACTTCTACTAAATAACTTCCTCTACGCAAGAAATTACCCGGAAAATCTTACAGGCTCAGTAAGAGCAACAACCACAATAATGATGATAGTAATTACCATAATGATAAGCTGCATTTCAATGCTGCCAGGAAATATTTCTGAAGATAGAGTTATAGGGCTTTTTAAAAAACTTATTTCAATGCCAATAAAACCATGGAAAGATTTTGTAGGAAGAATTTTAAGTTTAATGACTTTTAGCTTAATTGCAGTATTAATTGTTCTTGCTGTTGGAATTGCTTCAGGAGCACGTTTTTCTATCAGTACAATAAAAATTCTTCAGGCTATCTACTTTATAATTCTTATTATTCTATCCTCTGCTGGAATTGGCTTAATTATTGGTTCATTCTTAAAGCATATAATAGGGGCAATAATGACTGGAATCGGAATAACAGTACTTATAAACATTCTAATAGGATTACCTTATAAGATAATTCCAGATTATTTGAAAGTTTTTTTAAAATTTTTACCTTTTTCTTCCATAAATTCATCTCTTATCCATCTTTTGGTAGGTGAAAGTTTTGCAGGCTACAATCCTTTTAATGCTATACAGGCAATATTTACTCCTATAATTTCAATTATTATTTTTATTATCGGGCTTATTCTTTATTCAAATCTCTGCTGGAGAAGTGAAAAGTGAAATTATGAAATTTTTTAAGTTAACAAATAAGAGAGACTTAATCGAAGCAGCAGTAGCTGTAGCAATATTTTTTATTATAAGTTATTTAAGCAGGTTTGTAACCCCTCTGTTTGGTCTTGTTGTATTATCCGGTATTATCTTTCCTCTTATCTGGGCAAAGGTAAAAAAAGACTGGAACTTAATTGGATTTACAAAAAAATCTACAGGTAAGGCATTTTTATGGGGTCTTGGTAGCGGTGTAGTTATATTTATTTATCTTTTGTTTGATGGTTTTAAAAGTATGCCTGTCTTTACTGATATGCTTGGCTTAAAGCTTGCAGTAAATATTCCTGCCTGGATAATAATTGTATCACCTTTTCAGGAGTTCTTTTTCAGGGGCTGGCTTCAGACAAAACTTCAAAAATCTATAGGCAAATGGTCAGGATTTGTGGTTGCTTCATTTGTTTTTACACTGTGGCATTATCTTCCACCTTTTGAGGGTACATCTACTTCAAATATAAGTATTTATTCTATATCAGGATTTTTTACTGTTCTTGTCTTTGGATTTATCTGGGGATTTGTATATCTTATAAGCAATAACAACATTATAGCTCCATGGGTATCTCATACTCTTGCGGGAATTGTAGTGGTACTTACAGGCAAATGGAGTATTTTACAGATAAGTTCATAATTCTATTATAATAGGTCAATACAGTAATAAAATAATTAACTTATTATTCTTCATTGTATATTTCTTTTATTAATAATAATCATAATAGCACCAAGCATTAGTGCAAATACTGCTAAAACAACTGCTGCAATAATTAATTGTGTTTTCTCATCTGCAGAAATAATAGAAGGGAAAAAGATAAGAACGATAGATATGGCTATTAACGCCAGAAGTGACAATATAAAAGAAAAAGATATTGCTAAAATTGTCCTTTTATTTCGCCCTTTTATGCTCTCTTTATCAGTAAAAGCTTCGGGTCGCTTATCACTGTATTCCATACGCCAGATATTTACACTTGCCATTTTACCTAAATGC
>VGAU01000311.1 GCA_016870675.1 Actinomycetota bacterium
AAAGTTGTTGAGCAGGTCCAAATACATTTGCCGACCTTGTAAAAACAACCGGAAATCCGTAGTTTTTATAAAAACTCATAAGACTCATGTCAGCAGCTGCGCGTGAAACTGCATAGGGAGTGCTTGGATTATAAATTATATTTTCTTTAACCAGACCTTCGCAGCTTCCATAAACTTCAGGGGTAGAAACATGAACATATTTCTTTAAGAAGTTGCATTTTCTAAGTTGATCATGAAGCATTACACTGGAAAGAGTATTTGTCTGAAACCAATGCTCAGGATGCTTCCAGCTTTCTGCAACCATTCCCTGAGCAGCAAAATTTATAACATAATCCGGTTTCGTCTCGTTTATTAAATTAACAATTTTTTCTAAATCCTTATTCAAATCTAATTGGTAGAATTTAAATAAAGAAATATTGCCATTTTTTTTGTAAGGAAGAAAAACAGGGTTAGGTTCAGTAGACCTGCTTATTCCTGTAACTTCAACCTCATTACTTAAAAGATAATCAATAAAATTTGATCCTGAAAAAGAATTGCTACCAATTACTGCGAATTTTTCAGACATGAAACTCCTAATTTAACTTTTTTGTTTCGATAATAACATCAATGATAGAATGACAAATTGCCTGATGAATAATTTCAACCAGACCGTATGATGAACTTGTAACATAAAAATTAATATGGCCCAATGAACGAAGTGTGTTATTCTCTTCAAATCCTGATAATGTTATCAGTTTGCAACCCTTACAAAGAGCCATCCTGGCGCCTTTTATAATATTTTCCGACCTGCCGGAACTGCTTATGGCAATCAAAATGTCTTCTTTTTCAGCAAACATTTCTATAGGTTTTTCAAAAACATATTGATAACCATAATCATTGCTAATACACGTTAAAAGAGAACTATCATTGAAAGCAATCGCCTTTATTCCACCATTTTTCCAAAAATCAGTTGCCATATGGCTTGAAATAGCAGCACTTGCCCCGTTTCCGATAAACATAATTTTTTTACCTGAATCTGAACATTTATTAATCAAAGCAATTGCATCTGCAATTGCCTGATTGAAATCACTTTTTTTTATTTCAGAATTAGTCGCAATGACGCAGGATAAATTTTTTGCTATTTCCTCGAAATATTTCTTTACTATTTTCTTCATTTTAACAATCTCGTAATAAATTTCATTAAATCAGCATATCTTACCGGTTCTCTATTACATATAATCTGCGTTGCAAGAGTTCCTACAGCATTGCCTATAAAAGATGCCAAATCTAAACTAAAACTACTGGCAAAACAAGGGGATACGTAAGAGAAAAAAGCATCACCAGCCCCTATAGCATCAACTATTTTATATGAAAAGGCCGGACTTTCATGAAATCCCTCCTTCTTTGAATACCCTATTGAACCCAATGATCCTCTTGTTGCAATTATATGTTCACACTTAAGAAGTTTAATTATTTTCCTTTCCAGTATTTTAAGATCACTTACCCTGTCTTGAGTTGCAAGTCTGAGTTCTAAATCATCGATACACACAAAATTTGCCCTGGGATATTTTGTAACCATATTAAATCCTAAATTAGCACTGTTTGTCTGGACATTTAAAGCAAGGTAATTAGATTTTTCACATATTAGTTTAATTATGTTTTTAGTTAGCAACCCATGCCCAAAATCATTAACAACAACCAAATCATAATTTTTTATGGTTTTATCTAAACAATCCAGTATCTTTTCTTCTACACTTTCTGGTATATCTTCCCTTTTTAAATAACATATCTCAAATAATTTTGTATTTACAGATTTACTTACAAATCTTCTTTTTACAACAGTTTCTCCATCTGGCCAGACAAAATATATAGGATAAACATTAGAATTTAATTTTTCTGAAATAAAGTCTTTGTATGAATTTTTACTGCCTAAAACTGTAAGTAAATCAACTTTTTCGCAGATATTAGCGATATGGTTTGCCGTAGCAAGACTGCCTCCTGC
>VGAU01000312.1 GCA_016870675.1 Actinomycetota bacterium
TTTTAGAATATTCTTTTAGAGATTATTGGTTCCTTTTTAATGCTAACCGGTTTTACAAAATCAAACTTACTATTTTGTGCATAAATATACTCATCTTTATAGTAAAGTTCATTTGAAACAATGCTCTTTACATTATTTCTTGTCCATTTATTTTCATATACTCTATTATATTTTTTGGACCTCAAAACCCTTCTTAGTTTTTTAAACCTGGTAGGAATTCCCAAAGCATTTAAATCATCCGGTACCCTGTGACATGACCAGCCATGATTTGCAATTAAATCAAAAATTCGCCTTACAACTCTGGCTTCCTCTTCGTCTATAACCAATCTATCTTCATCATCCAATTTATATCCGTAAGGCAGGCTATTTCCTCCAGATGGAAACTTGCCTTGCTTGGCTTTTTGATACCTTCCCCTGGCCGACCGCTCAGCGATAACTTTTAGTTCCCTCTTGCTAAAAATTCCCTGGATGTCAGACATAAAATCATCATCTTTATTATTAAGATCCAAAACGGTATTTTGAAGCATGAGTTTTACATTATTGTATTTAAGCACCTCTTTTAATACCTGAAGATCTTTTACATTCCTGGATAATCTATCCTGGTCAACCACAAGTACTCTGCTGTATATACCATTGCTACATCCTTTAAGCAGCTCTTTTAATTGCGGTCTTTCTTTAATTGTCTCACCAGAAATTCCAAGATCCTTGTAAAGGTCGTAATCCCAGTTATTTCTCTTACATATATTTTCCAGGATATTGATTTGTTCAGGTATGCTATATTTGTCGTCCTTTGCCTGTTTATTGCTTGACACTCTAACATAGCAAGCTACTTTTTCTTCTTTATTCATCGTTAATAATTTTAAAATGATATTTTATTGTATTATATAAAATTAAGTGTCTTTTACCAATGATTCACTATCTAATTTTTCCAAAATAATCTCATATATGTCAAAAATAATTTCATCACCATTCTTTTCTTCATTGTAAACTCTAATTATTTTATTAATCTCTTGTCTCATTAGAAATAATCGCTATTACTTCTTTTTACAAAACATTTTATTTCCGTATTTAATAATATCTTTTATACAAAATATGTTAAATAATAACATATTGTTGCTTTTACAACAATATAGTTATTAGATTCCTAGCTCCTCTTCTGAATCTAACAACCGATAATCTTTAAATTAATTTTCACATTAAATATAGTATAAACTGAGAATAACCGTTATTAACCTGCAATTTTTACCGATGTATTCATCTACAAATTAAGCAGTGGCTTATGATTAAGTTAACAAAATAGTTAACTTTACCCTTTTGTGACATCTCATAAAATTGTTAAAGTAAATACCTATACGGAAACTATGTAACCAATAAATAATACAGTTTAATAATAAATACTAATGTAAAGGTAAAAGTGAATTAAAAATGAAATATTCTAATAAACCCTTTCCTAAAGCCTTAAAAGAAATTATGGAGAAAAAAGATATAGTGCACAGAAAGCTAGCAGCTAAAACTAATTTCAGTTTTAGTTATTTCTGTGTTCTTAAAAAACGAAAAAAACATCCTCCCATAGAAACTATTAAAAAAATTGCTTCAGGATTGGGGATTCCTTCAGAATATTTTTTGGAATACAGAATTGATAAGCTTATAAAGCTACTAATGGATAATCCAGCTGTAACCGATTATGTTTTTGATTTTGCCACAGAGCTTGTTAATAATGGTAATTCAAGAGTTACTGATAAAGAAAAGGGAGGGTTAAAATATTACCCTGGTACTTCTGAAGCTACCTAGTTCTATTAATATGATAGTAAAAATATAGAAAAGTAACGAGTTTTGTATCCAAATAGATATTCTGGTGAAATCGGACACTACTTCTGGTTTCTAAGGGACAGCAGTTCTGATTTTTAAAGGACACTTATACAAAGCCATCCATATCTTCAAGTTCCACTATACAGATAGTAGAAAGATTCT
>VGAU01000313.1 GCA_016870675.1 Actinomycetota bacterium
ACACTCGCAACCATTTAAAATCAAGGTATCAATCTTTTTATCCGGGGGAGGATTAAGCTTAACATGTGTCGGAAATGTTGCTCCGCCCAGGCCCACAACTCCAGCTTCTCTTATTTTCTTAAGTATCTCTTTTTTGTCAGTAGAGTCCACTATTTTTTTTAACCCGGAGAAATCATCCGACTTTTTAATATCAAATAATTTTTTGAGTTCTACCCACCGGTCTTCTCCATCAGATTCAATTATTACCGCATCCATTATAGTGCTGGTTATCGGATTTACAACTTTTATGGTTTTGGATACTTTACCGGAGATAGAAGCGTGAATAGGTGCTGAAACGTAGCTTGTAGAATCTGCTATTTTCTGCCCGGACTTTACAGTATCTCCCCTGTTTACCCTAAGCTCGCATGGAGCACCGATACTTTGCTGAAGCGGTAGAATAACTTTTTCTGGAACAGGCAAAATTTCGGTAGGTTTTTTAGCGGTAATTTTATTTTCCGGCAGTAGTAAGCCTCTAAATGCGCTTTTCTTCTTAACTACGATTCCCATTTTATTTTTCTAAAAAGTAAAAAACTAGTACGTAATTTTACTTTATATATCCTAAAAGTCCAGAAGATTTTGTAACTTTTCTCCCGGAGTCTATTATTAATGCCTCAACATCTTTAAGCAACTCCACAAGATTCATACCATCATCGGGTCCCATCACAAAAACGGATGTTGCCAGAGCATCGGCTTCCATGCATGTGTCTGCTATTATAGTTACACTTATGCAGATATTTGTAGTATACCCGGTCCTTGGATCCATTATATGGCCCACTTCCTTTTCAGGATCATAATAGCGGTAATAATTTCCAGAAGTTGCCACTGCCTTATCTGCAAAAGCAAATGTTGGAAGCGGTTCAATATCAGTATCCGCATTATCTAAATCATCAGGATTTTTCAGCGCAACAGTCCAGCTGGTCCCATCCGGTTTTGTACCCATTGCATATAAATCACCGCCGGCATTTACAAGAGCCTGCTTGATACCAAACTCTTTTAGAACCTTTATTGCCTCGTCAACAGCATACCCCTTGGCGATTGCTCCCAGGGTAATAGCCATTTCATCTACCTTAAATTCTATCCTGTTATCACCAACAACAATCTTATCTGAACCAACAACAGCAAGTGTCTCTTCTATTTTTTCAGCCTGAACTTCTTCGCTCTCCTTCCATAGTCCTCCACTCCAGAGATCAAGCAGGGGCTGGACAGTTATATCAAAACAACCACCGGAGATATCATGATAATAAAGGGAAGAATTTATCAGATACAGAAACTCAGGCGATGGGTTATCCAGATAACCATTTCTGTTTAGAAACGACGCCTCACTGTTCTCATCAAAAATTGAGGCTATGTCCTCAATTTCTTTTATTCTGTCAAATGCTGTATTAATAGCTTTATTTCCGGTATATTCATTTGAAAATACGATTATAGTTACATAAGTCCCCATCATATCCCGTGTTTTCTCTATCGGTCTAATGATGCTGAAATTACAGGAGCCAAGTGATAGAAGTAAAAAAACAGTTATAAAAAAAACACTTAATATTGCAAGTGTTTTCATTTTTCCGTAAAAAAATTGCACTATTACCCCTTTTTTAATAATCTATAATGCTTTTTCTTATAATCAAAAGTCTTTATATAATCTATCCAGCGTTCTTCTGAGCTTGAGCACAAGTGAGTCTTTGACAAAACTCACATCATTATATTTTAACGGCCGATCTTTTTCCATATCTTTTTTTAAAACACAACCCTGGGAAAGACCAATCGGCAGTAAACCTTCCTGTTTTGCCTTACTGTACTGCTCAATAAGACCGTAAACCGTATATCTTCCAATGCCATCTATCACATCACCGGCTTTCAGGTCCTTCTTTGCTATAGCTATAACCTCAGATATCAAGCCGCAGTCAGGAACTATTGTAGGCTCACCATAA
>VGAU01000314.1 GCA_016870675.1 Actinomycetota bacterium
TAAATAGCTCCTTTGACTGGAATGGGCTAAGAACTCCTTATATTTTTGCCACAGAAAATGACTGCTTAAATGGAGTATCTATGCTTATGGGATATCTTCTTACAAATACTGCACAAATATTTTCAGACGTTAGGACATACTGGAGTCCTGAAGCAGTAGCTAGGGTTACCGGTCATAAGCTCAAAGGTATAGCTGAAAATGGAATTATACACCTGCTAAACTCAGGTTCAGCAGCTCTGGATGGTACTGGCCAACAGGAGACTCACGGAAAACCGGCAATCAAACCTTTCTGGGAAATAACTGAATCTGAAGTTAAAAAATGCATAAGTGTTACCTTATTCAGACCAGCTAACCTAAATTATTTTAGAGGAGGGGGTTTTTCAACCGATTTTACTACACGAGCTGGAATGCCTGTTACTATGTCTAGGATTAATTTAATTAAGGGATTGGGACCGGTAATGCAAATTGCTGAAGGATACACTGTAGAATTACCTTCAGACGTTCATGAAATGCTGGACAGAAGAACCGATTCTACCTGGCCTACTACATGGTTTGCTCCAAGACTTAAAGGTAAAGGAGTATTCAAAGATGTGTATACAGTCATGAGCAATTGGGGAGCCAATCATGGAGCAATAAGTTATGGCCATATCGGAGAGAGACTTATTACCTTAGCTTCAATCCTTAGAATACCGATATGTATGCATAATATTGATAAAACTAAGATATTCAGACCAAGTGCATGGAGTGCTTTTGGTACATCAGATCCGGAAGGAGCAGATTATAGAACATGCAGAAACTATGGACCTTTATATCATTAAAAACTTACTCTAGGTAATTTTAAATTTTTTTAAATATTATTTATTGAAAAAGCAAAGTTCTGTAAATTTTGAATATGAGACAATTCAGAAACTTGACATAGGCAGGGTTTTTTATAATATAAGTAAGCACTTGCGCAAGTGCTTGGTAAATTTATTTTTATTTTAATTTCGTTAAAATCTTAATGCAGAAATAGGAAAGTAAATAAGTTGAGTTTTTATAGATAATTAGTTTAAAAAATTTTTCTGCAAAACACATAAAAATAGTATTAATGAAGGTTGAGTGAAAAAATAATGAAGTATTTAAAAGACAAAAATTTTAATCAATAACAAATTTGATACTATTAAAAGAAAGATATGGAAATAAAATATAACATGGAAAAATTGGAAACCGGTAATTATTTTGAGAAATCACACAGCATATTTTTTGAAAAGTTTATAAGAGAAAAAAAGGAGAGAGGGAGTGTCTTTAGAAAAGAGAGCCTTATAAACATTTTGTCCCCAGGAAGAGTAAATATAATTGGTGAACATACAGATTATAATTTGGGGCTCTCTATAAATACAGCTATTAATAAATATATATTTATAGCAGGGTATGAAAATAAAACAGATTATGTAGAAGTTTTTTCCAGATACTTAAATGATTCCAATAAATTTTTACTGGATGATATTACCTTTGATAAAACTACAAACTGGATAAATTATATAAAGGGAGTTTTAAAAGAATATATTCAGCACGGTCATAAAATTGGCGGATTTAGTATAGTTGTGGACAGCAACCTGCCTATTGGTGCCGGTATTAGTTCTTCAGCTTCTCTTGAGGTCGGAGTTGCAAAATTTATTGAAGAGCTTTTTAATTTAAAAGTGGATAAAAAAGATACAGTAAGATATTGTAATAGTGCTGAAAATAATTTTGTAGGGGTAAACTGCGGATTTATGGATCAGTTTTCTGTTGCCTGTGGAAAAAAAGATTATGTAATTTATCTTGATTTTAAAGACCTCTCCTATGAATATATTCCTTTCGATCTAAAGGAGAATTTTATTTTAGTTATTAATTCTAAAGAGGAAAGAAATCTAGCGAATACTGAATATAATAAAAGAAGACAGGAATGTAATGAAGCTGTCCGGTTGATATCCGGAATAATAA
>VGAU01000315.1 GCA_016870675.1 Actinomycetota bacterium
TCAAAATCTACAAGTACGTCACCAATAACTAATGCTTTGAGAAAATTATCAAAGTCAAAACCTTGCAAAATAAGAATACGGTTGTAATGAAAGAATTCCTTATCTTCTTGTTTCTTCACTTCGGCTTGCACATAAAAACAATTGAGCAATTTTGAACCTGATTTATGATACAAATCATCAAAACTCCAATAAGGTTGTGGGTTCAATTCTTCTAAACCAACACGCTCTTTAACTGATTCCAGCCATTCCAAATGTCTTACGTCAACTTTACTTGCATCGAATGAAATTAATACTTTTCGGTTGCAATTATCAATTTCAATTTTAAATCCCCTATCACTTCTTTCGAGCCCATGAATTGTTTGACGAAAACTCATTTCACTATCGGGATAATTTATACCTGCAAGTTCATGTTTCCATCCATACTTCGGTAAAAGCATACTTGGCACGCATTTCAAAGCTCGTGGGGATGGTTCCATATGAAAAAGAGTTGTTAACGCGGATGAATTTACTCTTTGACATTTCAATTCCCATTCAACGGCATTTGGCATTGGTAAATTATTTTCTTTAATTCCTAGTAAGTCCTCGAGAGTATTTCCAACCCCACCAACGTTTCCAGGGCGAGCATTTGGTATCCATCCACGCTTGTTAATTTCTTGTAGCGCTTCGATCAATGATTCTTTTGTGTATATTTTCATTATGGCTAAACCGGTCTCCAAAAGTCAAGCAAATATTCAAAGGTTGTTCCCATTGTGATATAGTTGCTTGGGTAACCGAATATACCAATTTTGTTTACAATATTTGTTCTATCCCAAATAATTGTATTACGTAATTCATAACCACGTTTACGTAACTCATTTATAAGGGATACGTGAATCGTAATTCTTTCATTTTCCCACCACATATCCGGAACATTAATTACACAATGTCCTTTAGGCTTGAGTAATGGTAATAAACCTTCAAAAATATTTCCAATAGCTTGGGTGTATTCTTCCAAAGCCATTATTCCCAAATCTCTTGGGTCTTGTGAGTATTGTTCTACTTTGTTGAGTTGTTCATTATTTCTGTCTCGTCTAGATTTATTTTTTCGCTTGCGATTCAGAAGATTTGCGTAAGGTGGCGAAGTCCATATTAGACTTATTAAATTTGGCTCTAGATAATAAGGAATGTCTAATCCATCATCTTGAATAGCTACTTGTTGAGCATGATTAAATAAATTATTGCTAATAAGTCTTTTAGCGCATAAATCAATATATTTTTCTTGAAGGTCAAACCCTACTGCATTTCTATTCAGGTCTTGGGCGGCCAATAGTGTTGTGCCACTTCCTACAAATGGGTCAACTACCAGCTCGCCTTCATGAGTGAATAGGCTTATAACTTTTTTTGCTAATGAAATAGGAAATGTTGCTGGATGTAAATCCTTATCTCGGATGTCTCGACTTTCATAAAAAAACTGCCAAACCCCTATTTGACATTTAAGCCATTCCTTACCGCTTAAACAGTTTAGACTATTTGGAGCGCATGAACAAGTTCGTTTAGAATTTATGGCTATATTCGTCCGATAATACTCGGTTGTTTCGCGTATCATACGCGGTAAATTCATATCATTATTTTTAATAATCATTTTTGGTATTTGATTCTACCCGACACCAACATATAAAATCCGTTGGTCTTTAAAAACTTGACTATAGATTATTTAATAAGAAACTTACACCAATTTTAATTTATCGATCTAACTAAAAAAACTAAAAAGAGACTGCCATTTTGACAGTCTCTTATTGCCTGTTGATTTTTGCGTATATTTTTCGCCTAATGCTGCAGCAGAGTCTTGATCACTTTGTCCACCGCGCTGCGGACGACGTCGTCAATCGCGGTTCCTACCACAATGATCTTCACGCCGGTGCCAATGAAGGCCTTGAAGTTGTCCAGGTTGATGCCGCCTTCCGCCAGCGTCGGCA
>VGAU01000316.1 GCA_016870675.1 Actinomycetota bacterium
CAGTAAAATTTCTGACCTCAGGACATTCGCCCATTTTGGTGAATTAGAGGCAAGAAAATAAGTAAAGATATACTTGACATATAGTCTCTCATGTGGTATAAGTATGGTATGGAATTTAAAAATAAAAAGGAGAAGTACCACATGTATATGCAAGGAATTTTAGGAACACAGAAAGGAAATGAAATAATATCTACAATTGAAAATAGCAAAGATAAAAATGTATTAGATGTATACTTTGGAATGACACATTTTACCTCTTATAGAAAAGATGACAGTGAGACAAAAAAGATACTGGTTGGTTTGTTTGGTAATGCTTCTGTACGTAAGGTGGTAGTAAGTGAAGCTTTTTCCATAAATCCATGTCTTGTAACCAGATATTCTAAGAATATGGCCCAAAATGGACTGTCTTCTCTTTTAGAAGACAGACGTGGCAGGCCAGGCAAGATAACAGATGATATAGCAGTATTTGTAAAAGACTGCTATATAAAACTTAAAAAAAAAGAGGGTTAAAAGCATTCGTCCTATGGTAGCCAAAAAAGTAAAAGAGAGGTTTGGAATTGAAATATCCAAAGAACTAATAAGACAAATAACTATACCAGTAAGAGAGAAAAATCTACTGCCAAAGGAGCCTAAGAAAAATTCCACAAAAATACAAGTTAAAAAAGATAACGGCACTAATGGAGAAAAACTTACGGTAAGACTAAAGAAAGGTTTTTATAGCCGTTACGGGGCAGGACTAGTGCTAAATGTTTTTATATCCAGGTTAACAGAAGGAATATTAAAAAAGTATAAAGATCTAAAGCAAGCATACGATCTTAAAACCTTTATGATAATGATAATACAGATGGTCCAGTTTAATATAATAAATATAGAAAGAGTAAAAAAAATAGTTAAAAGTCAATTTGGAATACTTCTGGGAGTATCAAAATCCCCCAGCCTAAAGACTGCAAGAAGAAAACTATCCAGTGCAATTGAAAAACTAGATACAGAAAAGATATCTACAGCCCTTGCCAAAAACTACCTAGCTAACTTAAGTTGCGGCACAGATATATTCTACATAGATGATCACTTAGATACATATTCAGGCAAAGTAAAAGTCCTTACTGGATTTAGCCATATATATGACAGGATGATGGAAGGAGCACAGCATACTTTTGTCCATGACAGGTGGGGAAATCCAATATGTTTTCTTTTGCGTGATAACTTCAATAGTTTTAAGGAGCTTTTGCCAGTAATGGTAAAGAGGATAAAAAGCATATACAAGACAAAGTCAAAGCTAACCTTTGTATTTGACCGTGCTGGATATGACAGTAAGCTCTTTTCTAATTTTAGTAGGAGCTTAAGGTCCTACTATATTGTTTGGTCAAAAGCTGATAAGGTAGACTACTCTAAAGAGGATCTTAAATTTAGTGAAGTTACAATTAAGTTTAAAAGAAATACTCCAAATAAACCCAGGGAAGTAACTCTTGGGATAGCTGAGATAGCAAGGACAAAAAAAGACAGGCAGCGTAAGATAGTGCTACGCAGAAAGACTGCCAGGCGAATTGCAAAGTACAAGGATTATATGTACTCCTCACTGGTTACAAATGACACTAGCAGGCCAGCTAAAGAGGTAGCAGAAGCTATAATTTACCGCTGGAGGGAAGAATGTGATTTTAAGGTAGAAATAGGCCAGTTTGGAATTGACGAGATAACCAGCTACAGCATGGAAGAATACAGAAAAGATATATTCTTAGGGGACAATCTACTGCCTCCAGATCTTTTAAGTGATAAGATGATGGCTAACCCCATGCTAAGACCCTTGCGTTACAGGAAAGGCAAAATTAAAAGGGGTATTGCAAAAATTGATGAGAAAATAGGAAGATGGGCATTTGCCCAGACCAAGAAAAGAGAGAGGACCATAGCCCAGTCAGCAGAGCTTAAGCGAAACAGAACTTCTATAGCCAAAAG
>VGAU01000317.1 GCA_016870675.1 Actinomycetota bacterium
AAGGAAGACAAATAAAAGTAAGTCCCAGAAGCATTGCATCTTTTGTGGATGGGACAAAAACAATGCTGGAAATGGCTATTTTATCAAACGCAACTGGAATACCTATAGATAAGGATGGAATGCACGGTCCGAAAGTAAATGTATCTGATCTGACAAAGACTTTTAATCTGAAAGAAAATGGTGGAATCTTATATAATATTCCTGTTATAGATTATGTTATTGGAGATATAGCCCCGGGTGTGTTTGTGGTGTTTACCTCTAAACAAGAATCGATAATAAATGAACTTAAGTACCTCAAGATGGGTGATGGTCCTAATTTTGTTCTTTATAAACCTTACCATCTTGGTAATATAGAAGCACCTCTTTCAATATATGATGTAATGTTAGAAAAGAGGCCAACCCTAACAGTAAAAGATAAAATAATAACTTCAGTTGTCGCAAAAGCAAAGAAAGATTTAAAACCAGAGGACATTATTGACAAAGCAGGGGGTTATGATTTTTCAGGGCTTGCAATTGATTATAAAGAAATGCTAAATAAAAATTATGTTCCCATAGGATTAGTTGAAAAAAGTAAAGTTAAAAGAAGTATAGAGAAAGATAAAATAATATCTTTTGAAGATATAGAGTGCATTACAGATATTATTATTAATCTCTGGAATCTTCAAGTAAAAATTTAAGTAAGCAGCAATTAATCATCTTCCTGCTATTTCACCCCAAATACTAGATTAAATAAGGCTATTATCCACATAATCCACCAAACCATATTCCAAATGGAGGTTTTAAGGGTCATAAATTTAGGAGATTTTTGACTTTTGGAGTAACTAAAATATCTTTATATATGATAATATTAGGAAAGTTTTGCGGTTGATTTTTAAAATACTAAATGGGAAGGAGTGTTATATCGGAATTGGTGGAATTGGCAAAAAAGGATTACGGGCAGTATGAAATCCTGCATTTATCAATTCTATTAGGTAGACCTTTGTCTTTATGGATCTATCTTTGATGTTTTTTATGCGGAAGATATTAAAGATATTTACACAGATAAAGAGCAGTAGCAGAAATACTATTATTGCATTGGCACTGTGCCTGTATACATGATCTGCGTTCCAGATGTTTACCATTTCGTTAAAACACCAATTTTCAGGTCCGCATGGCATTGACTGAGGTATCAAAATACGCCAAAGATAGGGGGTTACATTGGCTCTCCAAACCCATCCCGAAATTACCGGCAACAATAATGAAACCCTTCAAATGTTAGAGGAAGTTGGTATTGACAGTTTGAAAGTGGGTGTTGATCTTCCATTGATGGAATCTTATAAACTCGAGGATGTAAAAGCAACTGTAAAGAAGGCGAATTGCCTTATTTAAAAAGTATTCCAAATGGTATGATTATATTATTAATAATATTATATAATTAAATATATTCTATTTGGTGAAGGAAAAGTATTAAACAAGGAAATTCAAAGAATGAAAAATTAGTTTTATTTGGGGCTGGTAAAATCGGACGATCATTTATTGGACAATTGTTTAGTCGATCTGGTTATGAAGTAGTTTTTGTAGATATTTTAAAGCCGGTAATTGAGGCGCTAAATAGAAGAGGATTTTATAATGTTATTATAAAGGGTGATAGGGAAGAAACAATAGAGGTTACTAATGTACGCGGCGTTTTAGCATCAGATAAAGAAAAAGTAGCAGAAGAAGTAAGTACTGCTGATGTTGTTGCAACTTCGGTTGGCAGTAATGCTTTGCCTCATATTATTCCTTTAATAGCACAAGGATTAATTAAAAGATATAGTAAAGATAAAAATCTTCCTCTATTTTAAAAGAAGGGTAAAAAACAGTTAATAATATTATTGACAATTATACTCAGATGTAGTATCTTATCCCTATAAGGTGGTAAGATGAAATTATCTACATGGGCAAAAAAGCAAGGGATTTCATATAA
>VGAU01000318.1 GCA_016870675.1 Actinomycetota bacterium
ATATTAACTAATTTAGAGAATTTTGATGTTTTATTTGTCGATGAGATTCATAGGTTGAACAGAAGTGTGGAAGAAATCCTGTACCCAGCTATGGAAGACTATAAACTGGATATAATAATAGGAAAGGGTCCCTCTGCAAAGTCAATTAGAATTGACATCGCGCCTTTTACTATTATTGGTGCTACTACCAGAATTGGACTGGTATCTTCACCGCTGCGGGATAGATTTGGAGTAAATTTAAGGCTGGATTATTATGATAAAAAGAGTATTGTCAAGATTATTAGAAGATCAGCTGATATATTTGATATAAAGATAACTGAAAAAGGTGCCGAAGTTATTGCAGGCAGGAGCAGGGGAACACCAAGAATTGCTAATAGACTGCTCCGGAGAGTAAGGGATTATGCTCTAATGTACAGCGATAGTATAATAGACGGCCAGATAGCCGAAAAAGCTCTTGGCAAACTGGATATAGATAAGTTGGGTTTAGATGTGGTTGATAAGAAAATATTGAGTATACTGGTTACAAAGTTCGAGGGGGGACCAGTGGGTGTCGGTACTATAGCAGCATCAATAGGAGAAGAAGTTGATACTATTGAAGATGTTTATGAACCATATTTATTACAGCTGGGATTTGTAAAAAGAACTTCTAAGGGCAGGGTAGCTACCAATCTGGCATTTAAATATCTGGGAGTAAAAAAAGTAACTAACACCAGACTTTTTTAGAAATTTACTAAAACATGAAGATTGAATTATTTGACTACAGGCTTCCCCAAAAATTTATAGCTCAAAGACCGCTACAGAGAAGAGATTATTCCAAGCTTCTGGTACTCGACAGGCATACGGGTGATATAAAACATGATATTTTTTACAATATCTTGAATTACTTTGACAACGGTGATGTTCTAGTTGTAAATGAAAGCAAAGTTACCAGGTGCAGGCTACTTGGCAAAAAAGAAAAAACAGGAGCTAATATAGAATGTTTTGTTCTAAATAAAATAAAGGATAATCAGTATCTGGCATTGCTTAAACCTTCAAAAAGACTCAACACCTCAGATAAGGTAATTATAGGTAAATATTATTTTTTGGTTATATCAAGACTGAATTACGGCGAGGCTATTGTGGAATTTAATACACCTGCAGAGAAAATTTTTAATGAATACGGCAGAATACCGATACCTCCGTATATTAAATGTAATGATATAGATGAATCCCGTTACCAGACTATTTATGCAGAAAGGGAAGGTTCTTCTGCGGCGCCAACTGCGGGTCTTCATTTTTCTGAAAATTTAATTAAAGAAATAAAAAATAAGGGAGTCGTTTTAGCAAAAGTGGGTTTGAATATAGGACTGGATACCTTCAGACCTATTTCATCAAATGAAATCGAAGAACACAAAATGCATAGTGAATATTATTATATAAGAGAATCTGAGGCTAAAAAGATTAACCGGGCAAAAGAAATGGGAAAAAAAATTATTGCGGTAGGTACTACTGCGGTTAGGGTTTTAGAAACTTTGATGTCCAGATATGGAAAAATAACAGGGGATAGAGGGTGTACTGATATTTATATATACCCTGGGTTCAATTTTAAGGCTATAGACTGGATGATTACTAATTTTCATCTACCAAGGTCTACTCTGATGGTGATGGTATCCGCCTTTGCCGGAAGGGAAAATATTCTAAATGCATACGAACAGGCAAAGAAGAATAACTACAGGTTTTATAGTTTTGGAGATTGTATGCTAATAAAGTGACTAATCTTTATTAGATTTAAGACCTTTTTTAAAGTAATAGAGGATTATCTAAATACCGGGATGATTATACTAGAAATAGCTTCAATTATATTGGTAATAATGTTACCTTTATTTTTTAATAATGAAATTTTTATTTATATAAAACAAAGATTACAATCATTATGATATAGCCTGGAGGTAAGATTTGATTA
>VGAU01000319.1 GCA_016870675.1 Actinomycetota bacterium
ACTCAAGGGCAATGGGTTTTTCATCCCGTTTTGTGCCTTGAGCGAAGCGAAAGGAATGGATATAAAAATGAGTGAATGGGAAATTCCTTTGGGTCAGGGTCATATGGACAAAGCTTCTGGAGTATATCTCCAAAATATGACTATGCATGCTATAAAAGAGCGGCTTAAAAAAAATGATATAATAATAGTTCCTGTGGGATCAACAGAAAATCATGGAGCAAATGCACCATTAGGAGAGGATACTTTTTTAGTTACAAAGATGGCAGAAGCAATTGCTTTAAAAACAGGGTGCACTGTAACTCAACCTATTTGGTATGGGTCACATCCTTATCATCACATGGGTATGCCAGGAACTATTATCGTAGATGAGGAAATTTTTACAGGTCTATTACGTGCAGTAATGGCTGGTCTTTGGAATATGGGATTTCGAAAGCAAATCTTATTAAATGGTCATGGGCAGGAATATGTAATTCCTGTGGCTATTCATCAATTTGCAAAGCGTTATCAGGTTCCGGGTGTTTTTGTTAATTTGAATTGGTATCACGCAGTTCCCGAATACTGTAAAACTAGAGACAAGGGTGGTCCTTATGAGACTCCTTTTATTCATGCAGATGAAGCAGAAACATCATGGGCTTTAGCTATTCTCCCAGAGTTTATGGATATGGAACGTGCTGTAGATACTAAACCTAGAGGATATCTTTCTGAAGGTCATATAGACAAAGCAGGAAATATTTATAATAGGCCAATTAAATGGTATGCTCATGTAGGGCTGGGTCCAATTGAAGTTACTGCATATCCAGAGGGTGTAGTTGGTAAAACAACGCTTGCAGATGCAAGTAAAGCCCAAGCTGGCGTGGGAGCTCTTTTGGACTATATATTAAAACTTCATAATGATATCAGGTCTAAATTTCCTCCGGGAAAATTACCACTCATAGAGGAAATGACTCAGAAATCTAGAGAAGAAATAGAAGCTGTAATTAAAGGGCCATTAGCTAAGGGTGGAAGAAGTATTTATACTATAATGTATCCACCATAAAAAATATAAAATGACACTCGATTTTATAATAAATGTACAAATTTCATTAAAATATTCTTTTATAATGATTTAAGGATAATTAACAACACTTTGATATTCTTATTAATGTCAGGGTTCTTTAAAAAGGTTTTAAATGAAGAAAAGAGATATGTTTAAACTAGCTTTTACGGTTTCAATCCAGCCAGCAGAATTTTTCTCTACAGCTTATATAGAGAATTTTAATAAAGCTTGTGAAATATTAAGTGGATTAGGTTACCATGGTGTTGAATTAGCTATTTGTGATCCTTCTCAAGTTGACCCTCTCAGAATAAAGAAGTCTATTTCTAAGTATGGGCTTAAAATACCAGCTAAGGCACAGGCCAAGGTTACATTAGAGATGGTCTTTGTCTTTGCCATCCTGATTCAAAAATTAGGCGTGGAGCAAAAGAGAGATTAATAGCTCATATAGACTTTGCCTCACATTTTGATTCTAATATTATTATAGGTTTAATTCGGGGACGTATTAAAAAAAATGTAAAATATAATAAATGTGTTTCTTGGGCAATAGATATAGTTAAGCAATGTTGTAAATATGCTGAGGGGAAAAAAATAAAAATGTTTCTCGAGCCTATTAATCGTTATGAAATTAATTTTATAAACACTATGGAAGAAGGTTATAGATTTATAGAAAAAGTTGCTGAAGATAATTTGCTACTTTTAATTGATACTTTCCATATGAATATTGAAGAACCCTCTACTACTCAAAGCATTAAAAATTTTGGATCATTAATTGGGCATATTCATATAGCAGATAGTAATCGTAAGGCGCCTGGTTTAGGGCATATTGATTTTTTATCTATAATAGCTCAACTAATGAAAATAAATTATAGAAGTTTTTTATCGGCAGAAATTATCCC
>VGAU01000320.1 GCA_016870675.1 Actinomycetota bacterium
AAGATGATGAAAATGTTTTAACCCAGATTCGGTAAACTAAGGCATTTTACACTAAAAATTCATTTTCTACATTTTTTAAACTGCTATTTGACTTCAATTTACAAGCTACGGTGGCAACTTTTGCTCCTGAATCTCAAAAATTTATCTTTTATCTTCTTTTACCCATATCTGGGTGATTTTTTGGCATACTCCTCCTATTAGAGGAGGAGAAAACTTTACCATCTTTTTGAGATGAGAAGATAACTAAACTGTATAATAGGGCTTGCCTCGGGCAAGTTCCCTGAAGATATGCTCTACAAGCTCCTTAGAAGGATGAAACTTGGAGAACTTGATGAAATACTGCTTTTTCTTTCTCTGGATAAGTGCGGGTAAATTCAAAAGATACATTCTTACCCATTTAATACACTTTGATTTGAACTCTCTGGGGAAAAGAAATCTTTTGAACCAGTTTAAGATGTTGTAGGTTAAGGCTGCAAGGAGAATATAGACTTCATTTCCTTCTTTGTTATGAACGGGAAGCTTATCTAAGTTAAAGCCAAGTTTTTGTTCTTTTATCCTGTTCTCTACAGTAGCTCTGTTATTGTAAAATCTATAGCAGGATAGCTTGTCCAGATCTTTGTCAGAGATATTTGTTACATAGAAGCTATACTCGACCTTAAAGGCAGGCTCAACTGGATTTCCAAAGATATCTTTTTCTTTTTCATCATAGTCTGGATTGGGCAAGATACTCTTTTTGATAATCATTCTCCTTTTCTTTTCCCAGCTGCCATAAGCATACTCTATCTCGGTAAGGTAAAGACTATTCTTTTCAATCTCTTCCCATTTATCATCGGGTATGGATGAGGCTATTTTTCTCAAGGGCTTAGTATTCTTAGCAGCAGCTACATATCTTTTACCCTTTTCCTCCAGGTACTTGAAAGTATCCTCTCCAAAGAAACCCTTGTCCAATCTGAGGAAGACAACCTTGTAGTTGGAAGGCAAAAGAGAAAGATTATTCTCGAAGAACTCCTTAAACCTGGTTTTGCTGTGAGATTTTCCACCATCTAATCTAAGACTCACACAGTCCCCGTTATTGGCAATGAAAGAGGCTTTTATTGAGTAGCTGGGTCTACCCCGCTTAGTAGGATTGTAGCCAACTTCAGCACCTTCTTGTTTACCATACACGGTGGCAACAGTTGAATCTATATCAAGACCTATCTCCACCACCTTATCAGTTTGATTGGCCCGGCAAAGATTCTTAGATATAACCTTGTGCATTTTTTCTACCTCCCTGCTGGATGATTTGGTAAGCTGTCTTCTTAAGTTCGTCTCCTCAGGAAGCTGATCAAGGCCTAAAGCTTTGGTGAGGGCAGGATCATTTCTTATTACATTGAGATGGTAGAGTCTATCTACCCCTGCTGTTATTCCCGTTATAGCTGAGAGGATAATATCAGTAGTGGAATAGATATAACCTGCATGGTCAAATACATCCTCCAGGTCATCTTCTATTCCCATTTTCTCTATAAAGGAGATAAGAAGGGGCATACCTCCAAAGCCGGTTACGCCTGTTTGATTGAAGTAGCACCTTGTGTTATAGGGGGTTATCTTTCCTTCTATATCGCAGGCATTGATAGGATTGTGCTTTTTGAAAAGTTCTGTTTGGTACTTAATCCATTTTTTGCAACGCTTGGGTAAAGGACTAATATAGTAGGATTTTTCATCTTTTTTTCCCTGACCCCAGTTTTGGGAGATAACGGGAAGAAGATCAGCCTCAATTTCTTGCATTTTTTTTCTCCTGATATCTCTAATAAATTTTCTCTATTATATACCAGGAAAGGATTTTAGTCAAATTTTATCGTCGAGGAATTAGGAATTTCACCATAATTTTTCAAAGATCGAAACCTTGAATTACCGAAAATAGGTTTAACCTTTTTCATTGGGA
>VGAU01000321.1 GCA_016870675.1 Actinomycetota bacterium
ATAAACTTTTAGTCAGGATTAATTGGAAGTTTCTGATTCCGGTTTCGCTGGTTAATTTTATTGTTACCCTGGGATTTTTTATAGCCAGGAATGTATATAATTTAATTTAATTAAATATTTTATTAAGATGTTAAGGTTGCTTAAGAATTTTTTTATCATTTTAGGGAATATGTTTAAGAAGCCCAGAACTGTTATTTATCCCAGAGAGAAAATAATAATTCCTGAAGGCAGCAGGGGTGTACTTCATTTAAAATTGGATCTGGATTCCCTCGAGGTTATTTGTAATGGTTGTGGATTGTGCAATATAATTTGTCCACAGGATTGCATAGAAGTAAAGAAAAGAATTGAAGATAATGGCAGGGAAGTTCTGGATGAATTCTGTCTGGATTTAAGCAAATGTATTTTTTGTGGAAATTGTGTTGAATTTTGTAAAATGAATGCTATTGATATGTCTTACAAATATCAACTTGCGGAATATAGTGAGAAAAATTTGAGATTGGAAAAAATTGAGTTAATAAAACCTTCAAGCACAATTAGAGATTTCTGGTAAAAATAACTATGTCATTTGGAAGTCAATTAATATTAATAATAATACACTACATAAGTCTCTTTGGACTGGTTATATCTGGATTACTGTCACTTATTCTAACCAGCAAGAGAAAGAAATTAATATTTTTGTTTCTCTCCTTTTTATTTGTCGGAATCTTAAGTTTTGTTTATTACTGGTGTATTTTATTTTTTATAGCTGGAATTTTTATTATGTTCTTTTTTTTGTCATTGTATCTATTTGTTTTTCAAATAGAACTATTTGGTGATAAGGAGAGATTAGATGAAAAAATAAATGGTAATATCAAAGGTACAATTGTTGATATTATTCTACCGTTTTTATTTTGCGCAGCTATTGGTTATTTAATTTATAATTATACATCTGATTTTTTACAAAAAGTTAGTGGCAGCGGAAACATTTTCATCATTGGTCTAAGTGATATTGCCGGTAAGTTTTTTACCAACTATAGTTTAATTTTAATAATTATAATTGCAGTATTATTTGTATCCTTTTTATGGTTTATTATTATTAGTTTGGATGAAAAATGAATTTTCAATTTATAATATATTTTAATTTTTTACTTTTCCTGATGGGGGTATTTGGAATATTTTACAGTAAGAATATTATATCAGTGTTTATTTCTTATCAGTTTATAATAATTTCTGCCGCTATTAATTTTTTGAGTTTTTCACAATTTTTATACCAGAGTTCATTGTGGGGTGGAATATTTATTATTTTTGGAATTACATCCATATATTTTTTAATGTTTTGTATTGTTTGCTATATTTATTTAAAACTGGATCCGCTTGACAAAGAAATGCTTTATAGGGAATTTAGATTATTAAAGATAACCAGGAGCGACTGGCGGGGAGAAGATAATATATAGATTATGAACTTTGTGCTTTTTATTAATGAAAAAATAAATCCTCTTCAAAGTATAATTGTCTTATCAGCGGCAATTTTTATTTCGTCTTTTTTTGTAATATCTAAAAGTAAGGCTGTTAAAAGATTTCTGATAATAGTAACTTCAATTTCTCTTATTTTGGCTTTTTATCTTAATATTTACAGTTTTATTTCAATGGGCAATTTTTCTAATTTTCTCCTGTCTTTTGAGAGTGCGCAAATGATAGAAGTAAGCATTATCTTATTTAGTGCCGTAAATTTGTTATTTTTTATTTCCATATATAAAGTGGACAGTAATCATTTTATTAAAATATTGATTCTCTTTTTATTCTCAACCATCTGCGCTGTTTTTGTAGTGGTTGCCAGAAATTTTCTTTTAATATTCACAAGCTTAACCATATTCATATTAACAATATTTCAATTAGTAACTGCTCTTAATTTAAAGACGAAAAAAGACAGACATTATAT
>VGAU01000322.1 GCA_016870675.1 Actinomycetota bacterium
CCATTATTATCATTCACGATAATCGTATCATTAGAAGATGCATTGTTTATAACAGATTGAATACTGCCTCCAGGATTAACAGTCCAAGTAGCAGCTGATACCGTTCCCATAACAGAGAAAACACATAATAACCCCAAAAATATCATAAATATTCGAACTTTGTTCATAGTAATCCCTCAAGATTCAGTATTACAAAGTAATATATAATACTTTCTATTTACTTTTTATTATTACTTGGGGGTTAAGAAATACAGAAAAAGTAATAACAAAAAAAATTTTAAAAAAATAAAATTTTGATCAACCTTTATTTAAGGTTGAATTAAAGTTCTGCAGTTATTATTGTTCTTGTGTTGTCGACTCCTTCTATGCTCCTTACGTTGTCTATCACAAATTCTGTGAGTTCTCCTATATTTTCTGCTTCCAGGATCATCAAGACATCGTATTCACCAAAAAGACCATAGATTTGTTTCGCTTCTAGTTTCTTTAGCTTATCAAATGCTTCCCTGTCTTTCCCTGCTTTTAGTTCTATTAGAACACAGCCTGTTACCATAATCCTCACCAGATTAAGCCTGTATTCCTGCCTTCATTACTTCAAATTCATCCAGATTTACGCTTCCTATGACTCTGTAGCATTCTTCTGTGGGTAATCTTTTGAGTTCATTTGGGTTTATACCTCGTACTTTTTCCAGGCCCCGGAGGAAATACTTGAAATCAGGACCTAACTCATCATGTATCCTGTATCCCCTTCCAATGTGAATGAGGTCATGCTGGTCAAACTCGGCTGTTAACTTTTTTATTTTATTTATCAGACGTTCTGTGGGATGTCTGTAGGTTCCCGTCTCCAGTGATGTAACAATCTCGATTGGTACTTCAAGTTCCTCAGCGAGTTCTCTTTGTCTGGTTCCAGTATATTTTCGATATCCTAAGACCAAATATTTCAAATTATTTTCCATGGTTTACCTCCTACTTTCTATGATAATAATATGATCAGCCTTTTATAAATACTTATCTGATAATAAGTATTACTCTGAAAGGGAGATATTTAGACAATTATTCAAGAAAAAGGTTTTAAAATTTACCGATTTAATATAAATTTTTTAATTGAAAATATTTTACAATAAAGTATATATTATGTATTTGAAATTAAAGATTAAAGTTCAAAGAGTATCTAAAATATTAATCTAATATTTTTAAAACAAAACTCAATACAGAAAACTTTTCTTAAAGGATACCAATGACTTTTGCTCATTCCTACATATCAAAAATTAAAATAAATGACATTTTTAATGAATAAATAGATAAAGAATTGATAAGGGATCAATAAATAGAGATTGTATAGGATATTTAAGTAAACGTCTCTTAAGATCCCTTATCTTTTGATTTAACAACAAACCTGCGAAATCCTTCTCAAGTTTGTAAAGGGTAATGGGGTTTAAAATGGTTGAGATACTTTTGTATTTTCTAATATATAAATGTAGTTATTATATCCAAGAAAGTATTACTAATTAATGCTCCTAATTTATACATCTTGTCTGTGAGTTTTATTGATTTGTTTATCTTCTTTAAAAATAGAAATACCATCTATAATTTTATCAATCTCTTTTATTGCATGATCAGCTGCTTCATCTACAATTTTGTCTTCTAAAGTCGAGATTTCATCTGATATGATGTCAATACTAACATCTACATTCAAAACATCATTTTGCTGGATTTCAACCCTTATATCCAGATCTGTGATTTCTTTTTTTGAAACCTTTTTGAAAATAAAATTTTCTGCGGCTTTAACTGCAATTTCTGAAATCTTATCAAGTTCTTCGTTTTCAAGCTTCCTCAAGTCCCTAACCCCGGAGATGTTCCCGAACCTTGCATCGCCTCCTGGATGGACTGCTGCATTTCCTGAAGCTTTTTCAT
>VGAU01000323.1 GCA_016870675.1 Actinomycetota bacterium
ATCCATATGGGTATATCCAAACCGGTACCGGGCAAGTCCGGCAAATTAATACCACTTTTTAAGATAAAATCCAGGGGAGATGGCATTACTGATTTTAATGATGGATTTATAAAATTTGAAAATAAGACTACCAGTATAGCGCTTGGTACATACATTCACGGGATTTTCGATAACTGTACTTTTAGAAAGCTCATCCTGGAACTGCTCAGAAAAAAGAACAGTATAAGAGGTACTGACATTAATGATGCATCTATATCATATAGAATTTTTAAAGAGGAGCAATATAACATGCTGGCAGATGTTTTCAGAGAAAATATGGATATGGAATTGTTTTATAAAATACTGGTGCATGGGTTATAATAAAATTAAAATATTAGCAAAGGTTAACCGGAAATGAATTTAGAGGAAAAAAATAACTACCCGCAAAATATCTGTAAGAAAGATTCTAAAGAAGGTCTGGTACTGATAAATACTGGCAACGGCAAGGGAAAGACCACAGCAGCGCTTGGCCTGGCTCTGAGAGCAGCAGGTCATAATTTTAAGGTTTTGATCCTGCAGTTTATTAAAGCGCCCTACTACAGGACTGGTGAGGCTAAAATTATGGAAAAATTAAAACCCTTAATTGAGATAGAACAGCTGGGCAGAGGATTTATAAAATTTAAAAATGGCAAGCCGGAACTTACAAAAGAAGAGATAGATAATGCTATAGAATCTTTTAAGTATGCCCGGGAGAAGATTTATAGCAGTAAGTACGATATGGTTATTTTAGACGAGATAAATAATCTAATTGATTACGGGCTTTTAAAAGTGGAGGATGTATTGGACCTTATAAAAAATAAGCCAAAGGAACTCTGTATAGTGCTGACAGGTAGAAATGCTCGTCGGGAGCTGATAGATATTGCTGATACGGTAACTGAAATGAAAGAGATAAAACATGCTTCCAGTAAGGGTGTAAAGGCTAGAAAGGGGATTGAATACTGATTACTGCAAGCTGGTTGAATTTTAAAATACAATAAGTGAAAAGTGGAACCAGATTTTAATAAAATTTAACTTGATTAAGGAAAGATAAAGGAAAGGAATCATTGAAATGGAATGTAATAAAGAAAGAAATTTAAAAAGCTGCAGCTGTACTTATGAGCCCTGCTCAAGAAAGGGTATTTGCTGTGAGTGCATAACTTACCACAGGCAATCCGGGGAGCTTCCTGCCTGCTATTTTGACCAGAGAGCTGAGAGGACCTACGACAGGTCAATTGAACACTTCATTAGATTGAATAACTAGGTCCGGTTTAACCGGCATAGCCAGTTTTTAAGTTAATCGTCAATGACAAGATATGTAAATAAAACTGAATTTATGACAAAAATAGGTGTACTTTATTGTCTATGGGAGGACAGAGCTAGCAGAATAACAGTTTTATTTCTGGGGAATAAAAAAAAGTCTTTACAGAAATATATTGAGAAGATTAAGGATAATTACAGGGATTCAAACAGTTTTTCTTTCATTAATAAAAAATCAAAAGATATTGAGAATAAAATTGAGCGGTACCTGAATGGTAAGATAAAAAGCCTGGATTTTAAAGTTGAGTTCCTGGCAGGAACACAATTCCAAAAGAAAGTATGGGCTGTTGCTGCTTCCGTCCCTTACGGGAGAACTGTGAGCTATAAAAAAGTGGCTGAACTTGCTGGTTATAGGAAAGCCTGGAGGGCAGCTGGCTCAGCATTAAATAAAAACCCCGTCCTTCTGATTGTACCCTGCCACAGAGTTATTAAGAGTAATGGTGACTTTGGTAGATTTGGTGGAGGGGAAAAATTAGAAGTAAAAAAGTTCCTGATTAATCTGGAGAAAAGCCCCAAACCGGATACTAGATTCAATGATTATTTTGTAGGTTTTTTAAGCTAGTTAAAAT
>VGAU01000324.1 GCA_016870675.1 Actinomycetota bacterium
TGCCGGTGGTTCAAATGGTTGATGAAGAGGGTAAGTTTAAGAAAAGGGTTGAAAAATTTGCCCGTATGGGTATAGAGGAAGCCAATCCAGAAATAATAAAGGACCTAAAAGAAAGAAACCTTCTTTTTAGTATTAAAAAAGTAAAACACTCTTACCCTTTCTGCTGGAGATGTGAAAGCAGATTAATATATTATGCCAAGAAGAGCTGGTATATAAAAACCTCCCGGATAAAGGATGATCTTTTAAAATCCAATGAAGAAATTAACTGGTATCCCGGACATATAAAACACGGCAGGTTTGGAAACTGGCTGGAAAACAATGTTGACTGGGCTCTTACAAGGGAAAGATACTGGGGCACACCTCTCCCGGTATGGATGGACGATAATAGTCATAAAATCTGTATAGGAAGTGTTGCAGAACTCAGGGGAAAGGCAATAAATATGCCTCGCGATCTGGATCTGCACAGGCCCTATGTGGATAATATTATTATAAAATGTGAAAAGTGCGGTAAGGATATGAGAAGGGTGCCTGAAGTAATAGATGTCTGGTTTGACTCCGGTTCAATGCCTTATGCGCAATACCACTATCCTTTTGAAAATGTGGAGTTGTTTGAGGATAATTTCCCCGCTGATTTTATATGCGAAGCAATTGATCAGACCAGGGGATGGTTTTATACACTGCTTGCTATCTCTACACTCCTGTTTAAAAAGTCGTGCTTTAAAAATGTACTCTGCCTCGGTCTTATAAATGATGAAAGTGGACAGAAAATGTCCAAGTCCAGGGGCAACGTAGTAATACCGTGGGATGTTTTAAACAAGCAGGGAGCTGACGCCTTGAGGTGGTATTTCTTCACAGGAGTGTCACCATGGCTGTCCAAAAATTTCTCCATAAAAGCCATTGATGAAGTAATCAGGAAATTTATACTTACTCTATGGAATACTTATTCTTTCTTTGTAATTTATGCCAATATAGATAATTTTAATCCTTATGACTATGATCTCGAGGTAGGTGACAGATTTGAGATTGACAGGTGGATAATATCCGAGCTCAACCTGACCGTAAAAAAAGTAAATGAGCTTATGGATGATTTCAATGTTACTGAAAGCGGCAGGCTGATACAGAATTTTGTTGAGGTCCTTTCCAACTGGTATGTCAGAAGAAGCAGGAGAAGGTTCTGGAAGAGTGAAGAAGATAAAGACAAGATAAGCGCCTACAGTACCCTGTATGAATGCCTGGTGACTATTTCCAGGCTGTGCGCGCCTTTTATACCTTTCCTGAGCGAAGAAATCTATAAGAATCTAACCGGAAGCCCTGGAAGAGGGGAAGAAAGTGTGCATCTGGAAAGCTACCCGGCTGCAGATGAGAGCCTGATAGATGAAGAGCTCAGTTTTAAAATGGAGACAGCAAGAAAAATAGTAGGCCTTGGGAGAGCGGTAAGGAGTAAGGTCAGTATAAAGATAAGACAGCCGGTTGAAAAGGTGTTGATATATTTTGATGGTGACACCAGAAAAAAAGAGGCTATAAATCATTTTAAGGATATCATAACCAGTGAACTTAATGTTAAAGAATTAGAGTTTACTGGAGAACTTGATAAACTGGTATCCTATGATATAAAACCAAACCTCTCCATGCTGGGTAAAAAATATGGTTCTCTGGTGCCAAAAATAAAGAACGCGCTTCTTTCTGAAAGTTCAGTCCGGATTGCGCTTAAGGTTAAAAATGATAAAAATGTAAGTTTGGTTGTAGAGGGCAGGAAAATAGAGCTCTTGCCAGAAGAGGTTCTGGTTGATATAAAAAACAAAGAGGGATTTGGAGTGGCAAGTGATGGAGAATTTACTGTGGGGCTTCCTACTGCTATATCAGGAGAGCTCCTGGAGGAAGGATTCTG
>VGAU01000325.1 GCA_016870675.1 Actinomycetota bacterium
CAGTTCCTATTAAGACTCCTCCAAATGTAAGAATTGAGACAACGGATCCTATTGAAAAATTACTACACACTCTGTATTATTTATCTCATACCGGATATGCAGAATATAAATAATTTCCTGGATATAGAGAATAAGTAAGATATGAATAAAGCCAAAGGTTGTTTTATTACAATACTCACCATTTTTATACTGGTTGTGTTTATATTTCTGTGTATCTCTCTTGCAGATTTAAATGGAAGCGGAAACAGTAAGGATATATTATTCCTTGGTGTAGACGTAAGAGAAGAGAGTAATAGTTTTAAAGGTTTAACTGATACTATTATTATTTACCATATCAGCAGCTGGGGAAAGAAAGACAGCCTTATTTCCATTCCCCGGGATACACGGGTCCAGCTGGAGGAATATGGGTGGAATAAAATTAATGCGGCCTATAAATTTGGCGGCGAAGAAATGATCAAGCAGGAAATATATGAGCTGACTGGTATTGAGATTGATAGAGTAATGGTTATAAACTTCAATGGATTTAAGGAAATTATTGATATACTTGGAGGAATTGAGATTGTAGTAGAAGAGCCACTCCACGACGAATTATCCGGGGCGGATTTTGATCCCGGGACTTATATAATGAGTGGCGAGCAAGCCTTATCATTTACAAGATGCAGGGCAACTGCGAGAGCTGATATTGATAGGGTAGACAGGCAGAAGTATTTGCTGAATGAAATAATGAGACAGAAATTTAATTTCTCAATGATTAAAAAAGCACCGCAGATTATTAAAGTTTTAAATAATGAAACCATATCAGATTTTACAATATGGGATTTTGGTTCTACAGGATTTGTGTTATTATTTTCAAGTAAGGACATAAACCGGATTACAATACCCACAAAATCAGCTATGATAGACGATATAAGCTATCAAATTGCGGATGAAGATGAAGTAAAGGAATTTTTAAGTGGTTATCTAAAATAGAAGCCTACTGTAACAGTATCCGGGTATCTGGTTTTAAAAATAAATCGGAAATAATAAAAAATCTATATTTAAAAAAAATAAATGATATACAAAATTACTGGGGGGTGATAACAGTGGCTAATGATATGGATTTAAGCATAGCAAATATTTCGTCTCTTACAAGTAAAGTTGATTTTTTATTACAGGTTTCAAAAAAATCCAGGAAACTTGATTATTTTATAAAAAGAAATATACCCGTCAGTGAAAAAAGCTGGTTAAGCGATCTGAAAAGCTGGAAGCTTAATAGCAAGTGGCTTTTACAAGTTTCAGATATCTGTCTTAAGGATTACGATCAGGTCTTTTTTGATTGTGGTGAAGAACTCCTGGATTTGAATGATTCAAAAAATTATCAAACTTTTAGAGAAAAAATACTGGAAGAATTTATGTAACCATGTTAATTATTTGGATGGTCACATAGATTGAAAAATATGCAGTGTAATTTATATTAATATTTTTTATTTTAGGAGTGTTTATGATTCCCAGATATACCACGAGAGAGATGGGCAAGGTATGGGATGATGAAAATAAATTCAGTAAGTGGCTTGAGGTTGAAAAAGCAGTAGCCAGAGCGCAGGCAGGTCTTGGTATTATTCCGAAAAAAGCTGCAGATGATATAAATAAGAAAGCTAAATTCGAAATTTCAAAAATAGATGAGATTGAGACTGAGACACATCATGATGTCATTGCTTTCCTGACCAATGTATCTTCATATATTGGAGATTCGTCTAAATATCTCCATTATGGGCTGACCTCATCAGATGTCGGGGACAGCGCTCTTTCACTGCAGATGCTTGAAGCAACAGATATAATTGAAAAGAAAATAAAAAAGATTCTAAATATTTTAA
>VGAU01000326.1 GCA_016870675.1 Actinomycetota bacterium
TTTGACGGGAAATTATATAAATGTGAAGTGTGGTCGTATTTTGTTCCCTTCGCAAATGAACCAAATAAAAATTATGACCAGTACTTAGAATATAGATGTTATGAGGTTTTAAATTGGAAAAAAGAATCTTATAGTGTTTGGGTTCCAGGTGGCCACTGGAAAAGAGAGTGGGTGGATACAAGTCACTGGGTGGAAAGTGGGTATTGGCAGAGTTATTCATATAAGACCTGGGTTGATACATCTTATCTGAAAAGTGAAGGACACTGGGAGACTAAAAAAGAGTGGGTGGATACGTCGCATATGGTTGAGAGTGGATACTGGGAATATTATACTAAAAGAACATGGGTGGATACGAGTCATTGGGAGACCAGGGATGTCTGGGTAGATACTAGTCACTGGGTAGAAGCTGATCTGGATCCTGAAGGAAAGGTACTTCACACGGATAAGTGGAATGAAAATAGGATTAATTATAATCTTTCTGTAAGTGGTGATCCTGATAAGCCTAGAGGCTATGAGATATTCTTTAACGGAGAAAAATTTGTACTTGAGGCTGATACTCTAGGGGACTTTCAACCGGAATCTGTTCATGTTGAATTTTTAGGTACTAAGTTTGAGACCGATCTCACTAATACAGGAGATAGTAAATGGGAAGGCTATATCTGGGATGATTCCTTTATTTATTTCCATGACAGAGATTGTGTTTTCAGATTCACTGCTTCCTATAACTATAACGGAGACAAATTTGAAATTGAAGATGAGTTAACAGTTTATATTGTTAGAGATTTTTACTGGGAACTTCATAGGGGATTTTAGTTACATATGGTAAACCCTGGTTTACCATCGAAGAAGCATATAATCAAATAAAAAGGCTGATACAAGTTGATAAAAAACCAGGTAAAGAGCCAGCTAAAAAGGTTGTTTCTTAAAACTAAACTAATTAGAACTTTAGAAAAAATAAATCTCAACAAAATGAAGACAGAAGACAAATAAGTTCTAGTAATTAAAGAAAAGATAGGGTAATTTATAGGAGAAATAATATGATGGAAAAGTTTTAGAATAATAGTACGAGTGAGGCAATAAATGTCTGAAACAATACTAAAAATCTATGCCTTTATTGATAGTCAGAATTTAAACTTGGCCATCCAAGAGTGCGGATGGAAACTAGATTTTGGCAGGTTTTATGTTTATCTTAAAGATAAGTATAAAGTTTCAAAGGTCTTTCTTTTTATCGGATATGTTGCTGGTAACGAAGCTTTGTATACTTTTTTACAAAAAGCGGGGTATATTATTGTTTTTAAGCCAACCCTGGAATACATAAAAAAAACCAGAATTTACACTAAAGGAAACGTGGATGCAGAATTAGTATTACACGCAATGATTGAATACCCTAATTATAATAAAGCAATTATTGTTTCAGGGGATGGAGACTTTCATTGTTTGGTTGAATATTTAGAAAAGCAGGGTAAGCTTTTAAATATAGTAATACCAAACTCAAGAAAATATTCCGCTCTTTTGCGAAAGTATCAAAAATATTTTGTTTATTTGGATAAGCTTAGTAAAAAGTTAGGTATAAAATAAAAAAAAGAGAGATTAACCTTCGGACAAAACCTTAGGTGTGCTCTCTTATCGTGATTGTTATTATAATATCATGCTATATACATAGTGTCAAATTTTTGAGTAATTTAATGATATCTAAATTATATTATTGGATTGATGGAACAGATAATGTACTCTTTCAGGGTAGAAAAAAAGTTAATGGATAAAGCTAAAAAAGAAGCTAAAAAACTGGGACTGTGCACCTCTGCGTTTATAAGACAGGCTATTATAGATAAGGTGAGTTA
>VGAU01000327.1 GCA_016870675.1 Actinomycetota bacterium
GCGAGTGTGAGCCGTTTATAACTTCCGATCATAGAATTATGCTTGAATATGGCAGGCAAGTTCTGGCGGGTCTCTATATTATAAGCAGGACAATAACTCCGGAAAATATATACATAGCCATAGAAGATAATAAAGAAGATGCCATCCGGTGTCTGGAAGAACTTATAATAAAGATGGGTTTTGAAGATATCTTTAAATTAGTTTCACTGAAATCAAGATACCCTATGGGAGCAGAAAAAACACTGATTAAGACCATAACCGGAAGGAGTGTTCCTGTTGGTGGTCTTCCAATGGATGTAGGAGTTATAGTTAACAATGTAGCAACTTCTAAATCGGTTTACGAGGCTGTTATTGAAGATAGGCCCCTGGTGGATAAGGTGGTTACAGTTACCGGGGCCATTGAAAATCCTAAAAACTTACTTGCAAGATTGGGTACAACTATAGGTTATTTGACTGGCGAGTGCGGGGGAGTTGGCAGCGGGATCAATTATATAATTATTGGCGGACCGATGATGGGCATCTCAATTGTGGATACTGATTTTCCGGTAACCAAAGGAACTAATTGCATACTGGTTAAAGAAGGCAGAGTTCAGATTGAGCAGAACTGCATAAACTGTGGAAGGTGTGTGGATATATGTCCTATGAAGCTTATGCCGCTGGCCTATGTCAGAAATGTAAAAAGAGGCAACTTTGAAGTTTGCAGGGAATATTATATAGAAAACTGCATCGAATGCGGCTCCTGCGCTTATGTTTGCCCTGCAAATATTCCTATTGTCGGATATATAAAAACCTGTAAAAGCACAATAGCAAAAAACAACGGTTAAGGAAAAAATGGAAAAAGATAATATATTAATTTCTCACGCGCCGCATATCTGGAGAGGGTTCTCGACAAGTAAGATAATGTATATAGTAGTGGCTGCTCTTCTTTTTCCAACTGCTGCAGGTATTTATTTTTTTGGATATTATGCAATTTATATAATACTGGCAAGTATTATAACAGCCGTACTTACGGAATTTGTTATAAAAAAACTCCGAAAGAAAAAATTTATAATGGACGGGAGTGCAGTAATTACAGGACTTCTCTTCGCACTTATCCTGCCGCCAAGATTGCCTTTATGGATGGTTGTACTCGGCGCCTTCTTTTCTATTGCTGTTGCCAAAGAAGCTTTTGGAGGGCTGGGCTACAATATTTTCAATCCGGCTCTTGCAGGAAGAGCATTCTTATCAGTATGTTTTCCTACAGAGATGACTACCTGGGTTCTTCCTCCTCATTTTAATTATGATGCAGTAACCGGGGCAACTCCGCTAAGTGATAATTTTGTCTATCAAGCAGATAAGCTGTCTTTGTATAAAGATCTTTTTTTTGGAAATAATAGGGGAGGTTCTCTGGGGGAGACATCGGCAATGCTTATATTGATTGGGGCTGCGGTTCTTTTTATATTCCGCATAATAGACTGGAAAATACCCGCATTTTATATTGGAACAGTGGCGCTGGGTTCGCTACTGATGGGAAAAGATGTATTATTTCAGGTACTGGCTGGTGGTCTAATGATTGGGGCATTTTTTATGGCTACCGATTATGTTACCTCACCTGTGACTGACAATGGAAGAATAATATTTGGAGTAGGCGTGGGGGTACTGACTGTACTTATAAGGAATTTCAGCAATATGCCCGAGGGGGTGTGTTTTTCAATACTTATTATGAATGCATTTACTCCCCTTATAGATAAATATGTAAAAATAAAGCCATTTGGTTTTCAGAAGAAAAAGAAAAATGCGTAATAAAATTTTATCAAACAAAGCATATCCTGTTGTTTTTCTGGCTGTACTCGTAATA
>VGAU01000328.1 GCA_016870675.1 Actinomycetota bacterium
TTATGATCTGTGGGATAGTAGCTCTTTGTCAACCATGGTTATTACCTTTATATCATTGGAGTTTTGCAATTGTTCTAACTGGTGTTGCTGGTTATATTTTTTCAATACATTTGCAGTGATTTACATTTAATAATTTGAATATAAATTGCTATTGCTAAGCTATGCTTGTACGCATAAATTAAAGGAAGGTTTAATAACTTAATTAAGGTGATAACTTATTTTAAAGTAAGTCCGCAAAAAATTGTTATATTAGGAATAAGTTTTAATATAAATTTATTATTAATAATATTAAAACAGATAGATTGGAGGATGATATGAAATTAGGTGTAATGGCAAATTGCTTTGGTGATAAATCGTGGGAAGATGCTTGCAAAGCTGCAAGCGATGCTGGTCTAAAGGCAATTGAGCCTGGCGCTGGTGGCTTTGTTGGGAAAGCTCATTGTAATCCTGCTGACCTGCTAAAAGATGAAAATGCAATGAAAAATTTTGTAGAAACAGCTAAGGGAAATGGACTGGAGATAAGTGCTTTTGCTTGTCATGGAAATCCACTGCATCCACAAAAAAGTGTTTCAGATGAACATACTACAGATCTTAAAGCTGCTATAGAACTTGCTTCAAAGATGGGGGTAAAAGTGATTACCTGTTTTGCAGGATGTCCTGGAGCAGGAGAAGATGCTAAGTATCCAAATTGGATAACTTGTCCCTGGCCTCCATATTTTGGGGATAGTGTTAAATGGCAGTGGGAGAAAAAGGTGGTTCCGTTCTGGAAGGAAATGGCAAAGTTAGCAAAGGATGCGGGTATTAAATTTGGTTTTGAGATGCATCCTGGTGATGTAGTATATAATACTGAAGCCTTACTTAAACTAAGAGAAGAAATTGGAGCTGAAGAGATATCATGTAATTTTGATCCAAGCCATCTTTTCTGGCAGGGAATGGATCCGATTGTATGTATAAGAAGGTTAGGAGATGCAATAGTTCATGTTCATGCAAAGGATAGTAAGGTTGATAAGTCAGTTGTTGATTTTAGAGGTGCAAATGATTGGAAACATTACGGAGAGATAAATAAAAGAGCCTGGACATTTAGAACTGTTGGATATGGACATGGAGCAGAGTTCTGGAATGATTTTGTATCTACTCTTAGACTTGTTGGATATGACGGAGTTATAAGTATTGAGCATGAAGATCCTTTGATGTCAGCAAGTGAAGGGTTAAACAAGGCTATAGGGTTTTTAAACAGAGTTCTTCTTTATGAAAAACCAGGTGAAATGTGGTGGGCATAATCAGTGAATTATTAGATAGTAACTTTAATATTTTTTAGACAGTGTATCTCTGTTTGAAGGAGGTAGATTATGACAGATAAAAAAGTAGGCTTTGTGTCAATGGCTGCTGAGAAAAAAGCTGGCGAAATTCCAGAGATTGGTATTGGGGTGCTTGGTTACGCGTTTATGGGAAAAGCACATTCTAATGGGTATAAAAAAATGCCTTATATATTTTGGCCTCCTCCTGCAAAACCAAAATTAATAAAAATATGTGGAAGGACTGAGGAGAAGGTAGCTGAAGAAGCAAAAAGGTACGGGTATCTTGATTATTGTACAGATTGGCACGATCTTGTAGGTGATGAAAGGATTAATATTTTTGTTAACGTTGGTCCTAACAATATTCACGCAGAACCATGTATTGAAGCTGCTAAAGCTGGAAAGAATGTAGTTTGTGAGAAGCCTCTTGCCAGAAACGCTGATGAGGCAAAGGCAATGTTGGATGCTGTAAGTAAAGCTGGGGTAAAGCATCTATGTAACTTTAATTACAGAATGATGCCAGCACT
>VGAU01000329.1 GCA_016870675.1 Actinomycetota bacterium
AATTTATAGATTTGACATGTCTATGGCAGTGTAGCAAGATAACCATTCATAGGTTTTTAGACCAAATAAAACCAGACATTGTTCATGGAATTGGAACTGAACATCCTTTCGCTTATGTAGCGATTAGCTCAAGATTCCCCTCAGTAATTACTGTGCATGGGGTTATGTCAGAAGTGGTAAAGAAAGTAAGTGTTGGACTTTTATCGCCCAAAAGAGCTTACTCTTCTCTCGAAAAATATGTTTTGAAAAGGGCGCAGCACATTATTTCTATCAGTCCTTATGTAAAAACATCCTTAGGGAAATATGCGCGAGATGCAAAATTTTATGATATTGAAAACTGCATCGACGAAGTCTTTTTTGATATGTCTTATAGTGCTAATAATATTCAAAAGCCTGCTGTTTTATTTATTGGTATGCTCCAACCACGAAAGGGGGTTCTGGAATTAGCCCAAGCATTTAAAATTGTAAACGAGAAACATAGTGATGTTTCTTTAAAGATTGTCGGACCTGTATTGCCGGGTGAGGAAGAGTATTATTCAAACTTAATGTCTTACATAAAAGACAACAAATTGACGAATAATGTGGAATTTCTGGGATATAGGGATGCAATTAGCACCGCTAAAGAACTTTCTAAGGCTAATATGCTTGTCTTGTCTTCGCGGGAAGAGACGGCCCCAATGGTTATTTCTGAAGCTATGGCAGTAGGTATTCCAGTAATTGCGACAAAGGTTGGTGGTGTACCTTCCATGATTCGTGATGGCGAAACAGGTTTTCTGGTAGACATTGGTGATATTGAAGGTCTGGCACAGCGGATGAGCTTGTTGCTGGAAGATGAAACCTTGCGTAAAGAAATGGGCAGGAAAGCAAGAGAAGAAGCAAGAAGGAGATTTCACCCAAACGTCATTGCAGAGAAAACAAGGGAAGTCTATCAAAGAATCTTGGAACAAAGGAAGTAGTAATGAAACAAGAATATCCTAAGATTTCCATCGTAACCCCTTCATTCAATCAAGGCAAATTTCTCGAAGAAACAATTCTAAGCATTCTCAATCAAAACTATCCTAATTTGGAGTATATAATCATTGATGGCGGTTCAATGGATAACTCGGTAGAGATTATTAAGAATTATGCTGATAGGCTAAGTTACTGGGTTAGTGAGAGGGATAACGGACAATCAGATGCAGTAAACAAAGGATTCAGAAAGGCAACAGGCGAAATTATTGGTTGGTTGAACTCTGATGATACTTATTTATCCGGCTGCCTGCAATACGTTGTAGAGGCGTTTAATAGAAATCCGGATGCTGATGCCATATACGGAAACTTTGTTTATACGAATGAGAACGGAAAAATACTCCGAAAGCGGCTTGTGTTCAGTAAGTTCCGATATGAGACATTGCTTTTCCATGACTATCTTGGTCAACCCGCAGTCTTCTTTAGAAGAGAGGTTTTGGATAAGATCGGTTATCTTGATGAAAGCCTAAAATATGTTATGGATTGGGATTTTTTCCTGCGTATGAATCGAGAATGCGAGATGATTCATATAAATCGGTTTTTGGCAACCTATCGACTGCACAAAGCGAGTAAAAGTTCAGATGAAGGCGGAGAAAGATATGCGCAGGATTTAAAATATACCTTCAACAAAAATAAGATTAAAAAATTTCAGAGTAAAAGGTTAGATGCATTATACTACGGGGCTTATAACGTCTATTCCAAATTTCAACGTCTTTATACGATTCTGAAAGATAATCCATTGGATTACCTCAACGTATATTGCTATTATAATGGATTTTCGGTTAAGCGGATTCCCCGTTTTCTTTTAT
>VGAU01000330.1 GCA_016870675.1 Actinomycetota bacterium
ATTTCATTATGATATGATATATTCCTACATGAGACGTCTTTTTAAATATATAATTGCAAATGTCGCAAAAACTGCAGAGAATCCCAAAAGTAGAAGTAGTTGCTTGAGATAGTTACTTCCCAACAGCCATGAATTGAGAATTACCAAAAGATTCATAAAGAAATCATATACAATCATACTAACAACAACTATCTTCCACTCAGGAGTATATGAATACTCACACAAAACACACAATTTATGGGATTGATTTTCTGGAGACACTACGCAACAAATAAGTTTATTACCATGTTGTGCAGGTTCGACTTCTTCGCTATTGTCAACAATTTTAAGTTTTCCTCTTTCGGGATGCTCAATTATCAAATGTCCTTTTGTGGCAATATCCCTTGTTTTGAAAGTTAAATACCACCACAAAAAGAATTTTTTATTTGAAAAGAGATTTTTATACCATGGTGCTTTGATTGCGTAGTTTTTAACATACAATTCGACAGTTATATTCAATTTTTCATCTTTTTTTATTTCCTTTTTTATAGGTAAAGTGATTTCAAAAGGGATAACATTAAATTTAATTTTTCCTTGTTTTTCAGCAGGCACTATTTCATTAAATAGTAGTTTTGGGGCTTCTAAAAAACCTACGATACCTAATTCCGATTCCGAACAATGACATTTTAAAATATTACATTTTTGCTCCCGTTTACTTTTTTCGATTGTTTTGCCTTTATATTCTGTTGTAGTAGGCATATAGAAGTAAAACGATTGGTTTCCGGTGCCAATATCTTCCGATGCGAGTAACTTTAAAGTGAATTTGAATAAAGCATGGCCTTCAGGACTTAATTCGTATTCAGCATCAGTATTTACACATTTAAATTTTGACGTAAACTTCTGGTTCAAATCTGCAAAGGCTAGTTCCAATGGAGTAAATATATCACTATCATCAATCATATAGAGGCCCTCCCAATATATATTATACTTGACAACAGAAAAGCGACAACTAAAGGAAGTGAGTGATATTCTTCTGTTTTATTTAAGTGTAAGTTATGTTGCATTATAAACTTTGCTGATGATTCCTTGAATTTTGGATCATTTCGAACTAAATCCACAAAGCCTGTCGGAACACAATCTAAAGGTATGGGTCCATTCTTCTTACTATAGTAATCAATAATATCTCTCTCAAGCATTACTAAAATATCAATAGCTTTTACTGTATTATTTTTCGAGCCATTTTCCTTATCATTTATGAGTTGATCAATCAGATCCAATGATATAATGTCTTCCATTGTTAATCTCCTTATAACTATACATCAAAAATATCGGATCCTATACCATAATTTTAATAATTGAGGCAAATCCCCTTTTTACTCTCCAAGATGCTTGCATATTCCTATTTATCTAATGGTATTTGAATTCCGTTTTTGTAAGTCCGAACTGCTAGTTCCAAAACCCACTCGCCATTTGGTGAATATCTATATTTCCCCGCGAGGCCGTCAAAATCTCCTATTTGCTCAAGAGCATTTCTTACTTCGTCACCGTTATAAGATTTTGCATTTTTTATTGCTTTCGCCACTATATATATGGCATCATATTCCACAGCAGTGTTCCACTGTGCTTCCTTACCATATAAACCTTTAACCTTGTTGCCAAATTCTATCATTTTAGCATTATTGCTCGCAGAATAAAATTGGGGAGCTGTGAAAATTGATCCTTCCAGTGCTGTCAGTGCCATTTCATTAATAGGTGGCCCTGAGAAGTTATTAGTTCCAAGAATAAGTCCATTATACCTGAGCTCTTTCAGTTGATTCAGTAATATCGCTGTAGAT
>VGAU01000331.1 GCA_016870675.1 Actinomycetota bacterium
TTTTTTAAAGCAAGATATGCTTCTATAAATGCAGCCAGATCATCGGATGCCTTAACCAGTTCTCCATTTCTCTGGCTGGTATCAGAAAACTCATCTTCCGTAAACATCCTTATATCATTTTGCCAGCCCTCAGGAATTAATTTATATATTTTTTTCTCCATCTCCTCAACTTCATAATCCTTTATAAGCTCATCAAGTCCTTTCACTGATTTTTTTACAGGATTAATTATATCCCTGGTTAAAACTTCCGGAAGGTCATGAAAGAGTCCTGTAAAGTAATTATTTATACAATTTTTCCTGTCCAATCTTGTTACATAAGAGAACAGGAATGAAAATATAGCAACAATTAACATATGGCCCAATACGGAAGTTTTTGGAATCCGGTAAAGATGACTCCATCTCTGCTGGAACCGAAGCTGGCCACATATATCGGCAAAATCCAATAAGTTTCTTTTTCCCATAAAAACCTCCATACACTTCAAATCGTGATATTTTCTCTGCTCCTGTGAAATGCTTTCAACAATCTCTTCAATTAAATAACCTCTGGGATTTGCTGATTTAATAATATCAAATTCCCACTTCGTTACATAGAAATGTGCCCCATTTACAATCTTCTTTTCAAGAGTTTCTTTCTCCTCCAGTAGATAATTTTTAAGACGTAAATTAAAGCTTTTTCCTATCTGCTTTGCGAAAGGACTGATCCTCTCAAAAACCCAGCAGTTCAGCTTTTCATACTGCTTTTTATCTTCTTTTATCCTGTAAATCAAGGGAGGTTTCAGGTCAGTTAGAACAATTCTTTTTAAAAACTCGAATAATCCACATTCTATTATTTCAAACCAGTTAACTTTCCCAGTATTTATATCCTCTTCACATCTTCCCAGAATATAAGCAACAATCATCTTATGGGCCTGCTTATCCAGTTCCATAAGCTCAATTGTGCGGATCTGGTCATTCCATCTCTGCATACTGGCTGCTTCATAAATTTTTAAAAGAAGTGATTTTTTTATCATAAAAATTTTTGCATCTTATATCTGATTGCTTAAATAAATCTCTGGCAATAATTAAAGTTTTTTATTATTGAGTCTTAAATTAGTTTATATCATAGATGTTAATTCTTCAAACAAAAGTTACTTCCGATGTGATAAAATACAGTGAAAGTGTTATAATACTGGCTCTCTCAAACTGTCTTAAAATCAGTTTAACGGTTAAAATTATTAATATAAATTAAAGGCATAAAATGGATAAATTTCTCACAGTCAAAACTTTTAATTCCAGGATGGAAGCAGAAATAGCTAAAAGTTACCTTGAAAGTTTTGGTATTAAAACCGAGATATTCTCAGATGATGCCGGCCAGAGTTACCCCTCTTTACAGAGTATAAGAGGAGTAAAGCTTTTAACCAGCAGAAAGTATCTAAAAAAAGCACGGGAGCTGCTTGATAAAAAAGATTTATTAGATGAATAAATTTAAAAACCAGGATATTATTTATAGCAATATCAGGATAAGTACTCTAAAATTAGAGGACCTGGATAGTTACCTTAAAATAGAATTTGATGCATTTTTTGAAAAATTAAAATTTATATTTAGCAACAGGAAAAACGCCGCATTCGGCATCATCAGATCAGAAATCGCTAAAAACATTGACACCGGAAGATATTACAATGCCATAATAGATGATAAAATAGTTGGAATCATTGAGATTGTAACCCGGGAAAATATCAAAAGTCATACCAAGAAATTTCAGAACTATTTTAAACATCTGGGTTTCCACAGAGCTGTTAAGGCATTTATCTTAACCGCAATTGAAATTCC
>VGAU01000332.1 GCA_016870675.1 Actinomycetota bacterium
TAATGGCTCTGGAGAGAGTACCTGCTGATATCAGAGCAACAGGAGGCGTAGCAAGAATGACCGATCCTGAAATTATATTAAAAATAATGGATACTGTTTCTATTCCGGTTATGGCAAAAGTAAGAATAGGGCATTTTGCAGAAGCACAAATACTTGAAGCCATAGGAATTGATTATATTGATGAAAGTGAAGTCCTTACTCCGGCAGATGAAAAATATCATATAAATAAATGGGATTTTAAAGTTCCATTTGTTTGCGGTGCCACAAATTTAGGTGAAGCTTTAAGAAGAATAGGTGAAGGCGCTGCAATGATCAGAACCAAAGGAGAGGCTGGGACTGGAGATGTCATAGAAGCGGTAAAACATATGAGAAGTATAAAAGATGAGATAGTAAGAATTTCTTCACTGCCAAAAGAAGAACTGATGACTGTTGCTAAAGAATTAGGTGCTCCTTATGATCTGATACTATATGTGTATAAGAATAAAAAATTACCGGTAGTTAATTTCTCGGCTGGTGGAATATCAACTCCTGCTGATGCCGCTATGATAATGCAGCTTGGTGCTGATGGTATATTTGTAGGTTCCGGTGTTTTCAAATCTGAAAGTCCATTAAAAATGGCCCGTGCTATTGTTGAAGCAACAACTCATTATAATAGCCCTGAGGTTTTGGCAAAAGTTTCCAGAGGTCTGGGAAGTCCAATGAGCGGAATTGCTGTATCAGAACTTACAAAAGAGAAGATAATCTCCAATAGAGGGTGGTAAGAAAAGAAGTGAGTATTAAAGTAGGTGTACTTTCACTTCAAGGGGCATTCAAAGAGCACATAAGCAGATTAAAAGAGTGCGGAATTTCTGCAGCAGAAGTAAAATTTCCGGAACAGCTTAAAGATATTGATGGGCTAATTATTCCTGGTGGTGAGAGTACCACCATAAATAAATTACTGGAAAAGTATAAATTTAAAGAAAGCCTTGATAAATTTTACAGGGATAAAAATCCTATATTCGGGACCTGTGCAGGGTTGATTTTGCTTGCAAAGAATATTGAGGGAGAAGGCAGAGGTCTTGGATATATAGATATTGATGTACAAAGAAATGCTTATGGGAGGCAGATTGAAAGTTTTGAAGAATTGCTTGATATCCATCTTGACAACAATAAGAATGGCAGTAAATTTAAATCTATTTTTATAAGGGCTCCAAAAATATTAAATGTTGGAAAAAAGGTCAGGATCCTGGGAAAGTTTAAAGAGGATATTGTATTGGTGAGAGATAACAATGTAATGGCATGCAATTTTCATCCCGAGTTGACTCGTGACTTAAGAATACACCGGTATTTTATAAATATGATTAAAAATATTAAAGGAGATAATTGATATGTCCGGGCATTCAAAATGGCATTCAATTAAGCATAAAAAGGCAAAAGAGGATGCAAAACGGGGAAATATATTTGGGAAACTCAGCAGAAATATAATTGTAGCGGTAAAAGACGGGGGAGGAGATGATCCAAGGGATAATATAGCCCTTGCTAACGCAATTGCCAAGGCCAAGGAATATAATATGCCCCAAAACAATATAGAGAGAGCAATTAAAAGAGGAACCGGCGAGATAGAAGGAGAAAATTATGAGAGCATCCTGTACGAAGGATATGGCCCGGGAGGTATAGCTATAATAATAGAAGTAATGACCGAAAACAGGAACAGGACTGCTTCGGACATAAGAAACATTTTTGGTAGATATAAAGGAACCCTTGGTGAGAGCGGGAGTGTTAGCTGGCAGTTTGAGAGGAAAGGTGTAATAAT
>VGAU01000333.1 GCA_016870675.1 Actinomycetota bacterium
AAGTTAAAGCGATTGAGAGCATAAGAGTTTAAATTTATAAAAATTGATTATAAAATTATCAGCAAAAGGACAATTTAAATGATTGATGGCAAAACAAAAATAATTATTAAAAACATATCTAAATTTGGGAAAAATTACCAGGAAGAATATTTATTTAAGGACTGTAAAAAAGATTTGCTTAAAAATTATCTTAAATCCGATTGGTTTGTATCATTAAAATTCTTTTTTGACAGAGCCTTTATGAGAGGAAGAAGAGATGAACTTTCAGTAATTTTTGAAGACAGGGCTATAGTAGTTATAGATTATTTATTCAGAAAAAATATAAAAATAATAAAAAATTTAAATGATGATTTTTTTGATATGTTAAATCAAAGGTTATTGGACGAAGGAGTTAATAATATAAATGATAGAGAAATGGTTGCAGGTATTATTAGATTTATGGCAGTAAATATAAGTGAGGATTTTAATATCATAAATTACACTATTAAAAATATTGAAAATAAAAATTTACAAAAAGTTTACAGTGATTTAATGAAAGTAAAACATATAGGTCATAAGATTGCTTCTTTTTATCTTCGTGATTTCGTTTGTGTTTTTGATGAGTATAAATTTAATGCTCATGAACAGACATATTTTCAGCCTATTGATAGTTGGGTTGGAAAAATACTTTCAAGATTAAAATTCTTAGATGAGCTTGGCATAAAAAAAACAGATAATTTAAATGAAAGACAGTTATATTTACTAAGACAAACTATTGTAAATAAATGCTTGGAATCCGCTGTATCTCCAATTGAGTTTAATCAGGGTGCTTGGTATATAGGAAAAAATTCTTACGATATTTTATTGAAAAATTTAGATAAGATTTAATCCAATTTCATCAATTCACTAATAGACATTCCCAGTGTTGCAGCAATCTTTTCAATCGTAATAAGTGTTACATTTTTTTCGGCTCTCTCAATCATTCCAATATAAGTTCTATGCACTCCAGCCTTATCTGCAAAAGCTTCCTGAGAAAGATTTTGTTTTAATCTTTCAGAGCGTACTTTATTTCCAAATTTTACAAGGATTTCTTTTTTCATAACAGAAAAAGTATAAATACTTGATATTTAGTGTTCTACATACTATAGTTATCAATTATTAAAACCTTAAGGAAAGGTTTAATAAAATGAATGAGAAAAAAAGCTATGATGAAATATTCTGTCCTGAATGTGGTAGGCCAATTAAAAGAAATGCTGTTATATGTGTACACTGTGGAATACAGGTAAAACCATTACAAGACACTGTTGTAAGAAATAACGAAATTACAGTAAGCCCTAAATCCAGAAGGGTAGCATTGTGGTTAGTGCTGTTTTTAGGATTTTTTTCCTGGCTTTATACAATGAGAAAAGACTGGTGGAAATTTTTAATATCATCTGTAATATTTATTGTTCTTGCTTTTGTTATAAGAAGAAATGAAACTGCTGCATTTATTATTGGAGCTATTGTTTACCTGTGGCCTGTAATTGATGTAACGGTAAGAAAAGAAAGCTTTTATGAGAATTATCCGAATGGGTAATCAATTTATTAAGTTCTGTTTTTATTACAAATTTTGGTTGGACTCTTTTCAAATTCTCTTCTAAAAACCCGCAAGGGCAGAGTTCCACGCACTTCAGTGCGTGGGTGAATGGGTATATATAACAAGCGAAGCTTGAATTTAAGTAAGTGCCACGTACTTTAGTGCGTGGGTATCTACATTAGATTAAAAAATTATACAGTTTCTATTTGATATAAATTTAATATTTTT
>VGAU01000334.1 GCA_016870675.1 Actinomycetota bacterium
ATATTTATGTACCCGGTGATATATCTTCAGCAGCTTTTTTTATTGTTGCAACTCTAATTTTAAAAGATTCACATACTATTATGAGAGATATTGGTATGAATCCCACCAGAAGTTATTTTATAGAAATACTTAAAAAAATGGGTGGAAAGATTATTATTAAAAATCAAAGAATTATAAATAATGAACCGGTTGTAGATATTGAAACTTTTTCCAGTAATCTAAATTCTATAAAAATAGATAAAGATAAAATCCCTAATATAATTGATGAGATACCAATACTGTGTGTAGCTGCAACTGTTGCAAATGGTAAAACAGTGATAAGAGGAGCTGAAGAATTAAGATATAAAGAAAGTGACAGAATCAGGTCTATTGTAAGCCAGTTTAAAAAATTAAAGGTTAATATTGAGGAAAAAGAGGATGGAATGATAATAAATGGAGATGAGAATTTCAAGACAGGTGAAGGAATGGTGGATAGTTTCGGAGATCATAGAATTGCTATGTCTCTTTCTATACTGGCTTTGTTATCAATAGGAAAAGTAACTATTCTGGATTCCGAGTGTATCAATACTTCATTTCCCGGTTTTAAATATAATCTAAAAAAAGTTTTAGTGTAAAGACATATATGAGTACTGGTTAAAAGATGCTTGATAATATCATAACCATAGATGGTCCTGCCGGAAGCGGCAAGAGCACAGTTGCAAAAATTTTAGCTAGAGAATTGAATTTAAAATATATTGATACCGGAGCCATGTATAGAGCAATTACCCTTCTTGCTTTGCAGAATAATATAGATTGTAAAGATGAAGAATCTATATTAAAGCTAGCCAGAAACATAAATCTTGAACTAGATAGTAATTCAGTAGATGAAAGTAAATATACCACAGTAAAAATAGATGGAAAAGATGTTACAGATGAGATTAGAAGCAGGGAAGTAGGATCTGCAGTTTCTATTGTTTCTAAATTATCTGGAGTGAGAAAATATTTAGTAAGTCTTCAAAAAAAATTTATCCAGGGAGGTAATGCTGTCCTTGAAGGCAGGGATACTGGAAGTGTAGTTTGTCCGGATGCAGCACTAAAAATATATTTAACTGCAAGCTTAGATGAAAGAATAAAAAGAAGAGATTTGCAGATCAGGGGAAAAGGGCAATTTTTAGAAAGAAATATAATCAAAAAAGAAATTATAAGCAGAGATAGAATTGACAGCAGCAGAGAAGACAGCCCACTGGTTATACCGGAAAATGGAATTATAATTGATACATCCAAATTATCAGTAAAAGGTGTTGTTGAAAAAATTAAGAAATTATATTTTAAAAAGGTAAATGTTAAAAACGAAACATAGTAAATCCTATTTTATTTTATTCAAGTTAATGCAGTTTATTTTAAGAGTTATTTTTGATCTTCTATACAGAGTAGAAAAAATAGATTTACACAAAGTACCCAGAAATGGTAAGTTGATAATATGCTCAAACCATATAAGCTACCTGGATCCAGTGGTAATAGGAGCGTATATTCCCAGATGTGTATATTTTATGGCAAAAAAAGAATTATATAATAATAAATTTTTATCCTCTCTGGTAACTTTTTTAAATGCCTTTCCTGTTGAAAGACAGGCTTTTAATAGAAAAGTATTTTCTATTTCCTTTGAAGTCTTAAAAGACGGAAATGTCCTGGGTTTATTCCCGGAAGGTACAAGATCCACCGATGGAGTATTAAGAGGTGGTAAAAAGGGCGTAGGATTTATAGCAGCAGCGAGCAATACCCCCATTCTACCTTTAGCAA
>VGAU01000335.1 GCA_016870675.1 Actinomycetota bacterium
ATTTCAGGATTTTCATTAATCTTATGTAGTGTTTGACAGTATTGATATAAGAAATGTTATAATTGATGATATTTATATCCGTCATATCGAAGCCATATTCTAATTTATTATAAGATTACCGCAAAAAAGAGATGAAACGTATATTAATAGTAATAGTTTACATAATTGTTTCAGTCTTTTTAATTGGAACATTTATAAGCTGTACCAAGAAGGTAGATAAAGATGTTGATGAAGAAAAAATTAGGGTTGTAGTAAGCATACCGCCGCAGGCTGAATTTGTAGAAAGAGTTGGAGAAGACAGAGTAATAGTTACTGTTATGGTTCCTCCGGGAGCCAGCCCACATACATATGAACCTACTCCAGGTCAGCTGGAGGAGATTAGTAAAGCTAAAATTTATGCAAAAGTTGGTTCCGGGATTGAGTTTGAACTGGCATGGATGGATAAAATAATTAAGATGAATGGGGAAATGCTTGTGGTTGATTGTTCCAGCAGAGTAAAGTTATTTACAGTAAGCTATAAATATGGTGAAGCTGCGGTATATTATGAGTATGATGATAGTGATAAAGCCAAAAGTGATCTTAAGGGAATTGACCCTCATATATGGCTTTCACCGGCAAATGCAAAAATAATGGTTGAAAATATTTATGAAGGCCTGGTTCAAATAGATCCTGAGAATCAGAAATATTATAAAAAAAATCTGGATATCTACCTGTTGGAGCTGGATAAACTGGATGATGAAATTGTCCAGACATTTTCGGGAAAAGAAAATAAGAAGATAATAGTCTTTCATCCTACATGGGCTTATTTTGCAAAAGATTACGGTATTGAACAAATACCTATTGAAGAAGAGGGAAAGGAGCCGACAGCTAAGGGTATTGAAGATTTGATAAGCCAGGCTAAAGAATATAATATTAAGGTGATTTTTGCTTCTCCGGAATTCAGTACCAAAAGTGCTGAAACTGTAGCTAGAGAGATTGGCGGAGAAGTGTTTCTTGTAAGTTCACTTAAGAAAGATTATCTGGAAAATATGAGAAAAGCTGCAGAAGCCTTTGCCGGGGCCGTGGAATGAAATTTAAATATTTCGGAGGCTAATTGAAATGAAAAATAATACTATTGTAGATTTTAAAAATATATTCTTTTATTATGGAGAGATACCAGTCCTCGAAGATATAAGCTTTTCAATAAAGCAAAATGATTTTATTGCCATAATAGGTCCCAATGGCGGCGGAAAAACTACATTACTTAAGATTATACTGGGGTTATTGAAACCTGATAGGGGAACAGTAAAAGTTTTTGGCAAAAATCCTGAAGAAGGCAGAAAATTGGCCGGCTATTTACCGCAAAATATCTATTTTGATCTAAATTTCCCTATTAATGTATTTGATATAGTTATTATGGGAAGGTATAAGGGACTGGTAAGGAAATATTCAGAAAAAGATAAGAAATCCGCATTAGATGCGCTGGAAACTGTAGGGATGCTTGAATATAGAAACAGGCATATAAGTATGCTATCGGCCGGTCAATTGCAGAGAGTTCTTATAGCGAGAGCTATTGCAAGGGAGCCGGAATTGCTTTTGCTTGATGAGCCACTGGCAAGTGTGGACCCGGAAACGCAGAAATCAATTTATGAATTATTTCTGGAGCTTAATAAGAAAATGGCTATAGTATTTGTAACTCATGATATTGGTGCAATTTCTATCTATATTGATAGCGTTCTCTGCCTTAACCGGAAGTTGTTCTACCATGGTCCAAAAGAAGGC
>VGAU01000336.1 GCA_016870675.1 Actinomycetota bacterium
ACTACAACTTGTTAAATTCTAAGCTAAAAGATGAATTTGAATTAATTCATTTGGATATTTCAGATAAAAGGGATTTAGATAACATCGGCAAACTTGATTTTCATAATATTTTTTTTAGCCTGAAAAACTTTATAAGTCTAATAAATATTCTATTAAAAAAAAGACCGGATCTGGTTTATATTCCCGTTTCACAAAACATAGCTTTTGCAAGAGACGGGTTATTCATAATGTTAAGTCATTATTTTTCAAAAAGTAAAATTATTATTCATTTGCATGGGGGTAATTTTTTAAATTATTATTTAAAAACTAATAAAATTATGAAGTTTATTATTAACAGGAGCTTAAAGAAAGTTGACAGAGCTATTGTTCTTGGTGATTCCTTAACTTATATTTTTAAAGAATGGGTTAAAAATGTAAGCGTTATACCAAACGGCATTGATTTTTCTCCGGATCTAAGTAAAAAAAGAAAAAAACCTTTTATAAATTTAGGTTATATGGGCAATATTACAGAAGAGCGAGGAATACTAAATTTAATTTATTCGGTAAAAATAGTATATGAAAGTTTTAAAAATTTTAAATTAATAATTGCAGGTAAATGGGTGAGCCAGGATCATTTTAAAATTGAAGTTGAAGAAATAATTAAAAAGCACAAATTAGAAAATTTTATAGAATTTGTTGGTTATATAGGAGAAGAAGAAAAAAAGGAATTTTTCTTAAATACTGATATTTTTATCTATCCTTCATTAAATGAAGGTCAGCCATTAGTAATATTGGAAGCAATGGCTGCGGGATGCCCAATTATCGCAAATAAAGACGTTGGCGCAATTTCAGAAACTATAATAGATGGAAAGACCGGAATATTGGTCGATAAGACAAAAATTGAAGAACTTTCATCAGCTATTTTAAAATTAATCGAAAACGAATCCTTAAGGTTAGAAATAGGAAAAAATTCCTATAAAAGGTTTTTGAAATGTTATACTTTAGATAAAAACATTGAAAAATTGATAGGTGTTTTTAACAATACACTAGGACAAAAATGACAGATATAAAGGAAGTACAAAATTTTTGGAACCAAAATCCTTGTGGTTCTTACTTATCAAATAAAACAAAAGGACTTGGATATTTCAGTGAAATTCAAGATAAAAGATACAAACTTGAATGGCATATTCCAATTGCTGCTAAGTTTGATGAATTTAAGAATAAAAAAATTCTGGAAATAGGCTGCGGTGTAGGGATTGACGGGGCGGAATTTGCTAAAAATTCTGCAATTTATTACGGGATTGATTTAACTGAAAGTGCTGTTAATTTAAATAAAGAATATTTTAATTTACAGAATTTAAATGGATATTTTATAGTTGCTAATGCCGAAAATCTCCCCTTCAATAATAATGAATTTGATCATGTATATTCATGGGGGGTAATTCATCATTCTCCAGATACTGAAAAGATAATTAGTGAAATTTATAGAGTGCTTAAGCCCGGAGGAACATTTTGTATAATGGTTTATAATCACACTTCAATTAATTATTATATAGAAATTATGTTTCTCAGAAAATTATTCAGATTATTTCTGAAATCAAAAAAATTTACTGATTTTTTAGTAAAATTGGGATTTGAAAAAGAAAAATTATATAGACATAGAGATAAATACCTGGAAAATTCTAAAATTACTAAGGAGCAGTGGATAAGTATGAATACAGATGGCCCGGATTGTCCGCTTGCGAAAGTATATAATAAAAAAGAAGTTTTAAAACTTTTT
>VGAU01000337.1 GCA_016870675.1 Actinomycetota bacterium
CTTTCAATAGCCGGACCGGAAGTAATCCTAAAACCAACCCCTAATTCATTTGCAATTATTTCTGCAAGACATGTTTTCCCCAGACCGGGTGGACCAGATAGGATCACATGATCCAGCGGTTCTTTTCTTTTTCTGGCAGATTTAATAAATATTAGAAGGTTTTCTATTATCTTTTCCTGACCAATAAATTCAGATATAAATCTGGGACGCAGACTCTTGTCCAGCTCAGTATCTACTTTTATATGTTTGGGATTTACATCATTATTTTCTTCATCATTGTTTGTCATTTTACCTTTTTCACCCACCATTTTAATTAAATCTCCTTAAGAGCTATTTTTAGGATATGCTCAATTTTTTCTTTCTCGATAACGTCGATACTTAATTTTGATATGGCTTTACTTATCTCTCTGGAATCGTAGCCCAGGGTCTTTAAAGCCTGTTTAACTTCATATATTTTTTCATTTTCCGCTAAACCTGCAAGCGCTGCTCTTCCCACTTTATATTCTTCCAGTTTATCTTTAAGTTCCAGAATCATTCTTTCAGCAAGTTTGAGGCCAATTCCGGGAATTCTTCTTAGTAGATCAACTTCCCTGTTTGCAATTATTCTTATAAGCTCCTGTCCGCTATAAATTGACAGGGCGCTCAGGGCTATTTTAATTGATATTCCTGGAACTCCCAGAAGCTTCAGAAAAAAATCTTTATCGGCTGTATCCAGAAAACCCACCAGCTTTAATTCATCTTCTCTCACATGGGTATATATATCAAGTTCTACTTCTGAACCTTTTTCTGGTATCTTTTCAAAAGTCCTGCTTGAAATCAATACTTCAAATCCTATTCCTCCGGCTTGCACTATAATGCTTGAGGGTGACTTTTTAATTATTTTTCCAAATATTTTTGCAATCATAACCAGCCATCTGAATTATTTAAAAGTTTTAACCTTATCTTGAAACTTTTTATTATTAGCATGACATATAGATATCGCCATTGCATCCCAGGCATCATCTTTCCCGGGGAAAAAATTATCCTTAACTTTAAGTATTATTCTTAACATATATTTGATTTGTTTCTTGGTCGCTTTTCCATATCCAACAATAGCCTGTTTTACCTGTAAGGGAGTATATTCGTATATCTTCAAGTTGTTAATACTTCCAGCCAGTATTGATACTCCCCGTGCCTGACCTACATCCATAGCAGTTTTTACATTCATGCTAAAAAAGATTTCTTCAATAACCATACAGTCAGGACAGTACTTTTTAATTAACTGGTTAATCCTTATATAAATCTCTTCTAATCTTTCATAAATGGGTTTGTTCTTTTTTGTAACGATGCAATCTGAAAATATGGGATAGTATTCCCCTTTTTCTACATCCAATATACTTACCCCTGTAGTTTCCAATCCGGGATCTATCCCCAGTATTCTTATTCTATCAGTTGTCATTTTTAATTATCTATATTTCATTCAATATCTCATCGGATATTTCCAGGTTCGAATTTACATTCTGGACATCATCATGTTCATCCAATGCATTAATTAGTTTTAATGCTTTAACACTTTCCTCTTTTGATAATTTTATGGTAGATTTTGGTATGAGTCCTATTTCACTTGATTTTATTTTTATATTATTTTTTTCAAGAGCTTCCTTAACCTTTATAAATTCCGCAGGAGGAACTTTAATTTCATATACATCATAATCTTCATCAATATCTTCTGCTCCAATATCAATCGCATTAAGCATAAATTCTTCTTCATCCTT
>VGAU01000338.1 GCA_016870675.1 Actinomycetota bacterium
GGTAATTCATGAAAAATATGGATATCTGGAATTAACTGATAAAGGTTGTGAGCTGGCAAAGGAAGTAAATGATAAACACGAAAAGGTATATAAATTCTTTAATGAGATTCTTGGAGTAAGTGATAGTATTTCAAAAAAAGATGCCTGCAATATTGAACATTATATAAGCAAGGAAGCAATGGATAGGGTGATAAAATTTACCAGGTTTGTAGACACCTGTCCTGAAGGGTATCCAGAGTGGCTGAAGCACTTTAATTATTATGCAAAGCACGGCAGGCATCCTTCAAATTGTACCAAAAAAAACGTCTCAAAATAAGAAATCTTAGTTTTCCCTCATATATTTTCTCTTCATTTTTAAAAAAAGCCTTGACAAATATATATAAACCTATTAAAGTTAGACTAGACTAATATTTATTAATAAGGCTAGTTAAAATGAAAAGATGGGGCTTAAGACATAGAGGTGGAGATGCCAGGGAAACACCGCTGGCTGGTAACGGGATTTTTAGTATGGCTGATGCGGTTCCAGGGAAAAAGTACAGAATAGTAAGAATTGATGGTGGATATAGACTTAATTCTCGCCTTTGTGCGATGGGATTTATTCCTAACGAAATTTTTTATGTCTCCGGTGCTTCTAGGGGAGGGCCATTATGTGTAGTGGTCAAGGGTACGAAATTTGCAATTGGAAGAGGAATGGCTGAAAGAATTCAAATCAGGGAGATATGATAATGGCAAAGGAAATAAGAGAAATAACCATTGCCCTATCTGGAAACCCGAATTCTGGCAAAACAACTATCTTTAACAATCTGACCGGCTTGAGGCAGCACGTAGGAAATTATCCCGGTGTTACTGTTGAAAAAAAGACAGGAGTTATTAAATATAAAGGATACAGGATAAATGTTGTTGATCTCCCTGGTACTTACAGTCTCACTGCTTACTCTCTGGATGAGATTGTAGCCAGGAATTTTGTTATCAATGAGAAACCTGACGTAGTTGTTGATGTCGTTGACTCCTCCAATCTGGAGCGCAATCTTTACCTTGCAACACAGCTTATGGAACTGGACGTACCCCTGATTTTAGCATTTAACATGACTGATGTAGCAAAAAAGAGCGGCAAGAAAATAGATATCGGTCTACTGTCTGAACTTTTCGGTATACCTATTGTTGAGACTGTGGGTTCCAGAGGTCTGGGTAGTGACAAGCTGCTGGAAGCAGTAATCAAGGTAGTAAGTAGCAGGAAAAGGAAAGAAAAAAGGGTAGAAGTAAAATATGGTGAAGAAGTAGAAAATGAAATTGTTAAGATTATATCAGTTTTAAAAAAGGAAAAAGTACCTATTTTGAAGTTTGATGCCAGGTGGATCGCAGTAAAGCTTCTGGAGCAGGATAGGGATATAATAGACACTTTAAAAAAAGCTTCAGGTCCAGAATACTCAAAAATTGAAGATGCAGTCACTGGTTCAATAAATCATATAACAAGCATATTGAGGGATACTCCCGAGGTAATAATAGCCGACGGGAGGTATGGATTTATCAATGGTGCACTACGAGAGGCATATAAAGAAGTTGATTCGGGAAAATTAGATGTAAGCGAAAAGATTGACAGAGTGCTCACCAACAGGATACTGGGGATACCAATATTTGTCCTTATAATCTGGCTTATGTTTCAATTTGTATTCACACTTGGGAAATACCCCATGGGCTGGATTGAGTTAGGTTTCGAGAAATTAAGTGTTCTTATCACTGAGATTGTGCCGCA
>VGAU01000339.1 GCA_016870675.1 Actinomycetota bacterium
TTTATAAACTATTTTTTCTATTATTTTATCGACTATAAGGTATCTGAATATCTCCTTCCTTTATAACTTTTAACTGTTGCTAATATGGCATATACAGCAAAGAAAAACCATAAAGGAAAGTAAAGGAACATAAAAATCATGGAAACAAAGAACAGGGTTCCCGGCTCGGCATTAGGATTTGCAATAAGAAAGGGCATTGAAATTTTTCTTTTATAGTGAAGCAATTCGACTGTTACCATTTTTTTCGGATTTGGCTATAATACTGAATTATGAATTTTGTTAAATTATAATAAAAATCAGAAGAGAGGTTAGAGTGAAGAGAAATGCTCTTATTGCGCAGTCCGGTGGGCCATCTCCGGTAATCAATGCCTCACTTCAAGGAGTGATTGAAAGTTGCGTCTCCTATCCGGAACATATAAAGAATATATATGCAAGTTGGCATGGTGTTGAGGGTGTCCTATTAGAAGAATTAATTGATATTTCATTACAACCAAAAGAAGAGATTGAATTTCTCCGTTATACACCTGCTGCAGGAGCCATAGGAACCTGTAGATATAAACTGAAAGAAGATCAAAAGGAAGATTTCGAGCGTATTATTAGAGTGATGCAAGCTCATGATATTGGATATTTCTTTTACATTGGTGGGAATGATTCTATGGATATTGCCTGCAAAGTTTCAAAACTGGCTAAGGAAAAAGACCTCGATTTGTTGGTCGTTGGTGTACCTAAAACCATAGATAATGATGTAGGTGATGAGGAATTTATACTTATAGACCACACCCCAGGATATGCAAGTGCAGCCAGATACTGGGCATACTTGATTCAAAATACTGAAGAGGAAAACAGGGGAATGAGTGTTTCAGAACCGGTAACTGTTTTGCAGGCAATGGGTAGAAAAGCAGGTTATATTACGGCTGCTTCCAGACTTGCAGATCCGGAAAGAAAAATTCCGCTCCAGCTTTATATGGCAGAGTCAAATCATACTCTTGAATCACTTGCTGAAAATGTAAATAGACAGGTTGTAAAATCCGGACGTTGCATCGTCGTAGTAAATGAGGGTTTCAATGTGGGAAGTGTTGGAGAATCATATGATGGTTTTGACAATATTGAGTATGGTGCAAGCAAGACTACAGCAGCACAGATAGTTACCAACTATTTGAACGGTGTAGGAATTAAAGCCAGGGGGCAGGTAACATGCCAGGTACCTGGCATTATACAACGTGATGTATCCATACATGCTTCAAAGGTTGATATTGACGAAGCATATGAAGTTGGGAAAAAAGCTGTAGAAATTGCGATCAACGAAGGGACCGGTTGGATGGCAACAATTTTAAGAAAGCCAGGGAATTCTTACAAAGCCATCTTTGACAAGGTAGATCTTGAAAAGATTGCAAAATCATTAAGATTCTTTCCTTTAAGTTGGATTACAAGTGATGGTATTGATGTGACAAATGATTTTATAAGATATGCTATGCCTCTCATCGGAGAAAGCTGGCCAGAGATTAAGCTGGAAAAGGGATTGCAGAGATTTACAAAATTTTCAATTAAATTTATTAATAAAAAGTTAAGTAATTATATCCCTATAAGGTTCAGAAATTACTAATCGAGTTTAGAATTTAAATATGTTAAAGGAAAAATAAAAAGCTAAAGAATTGTTAGAAAAATTTTCCCAAATTTAAATCCTCATTTTTAATCTTGCGAGCTCCAATTTTCGGATCCACGATGTATTGATATTTCCCACCTACTA
>VGAU01000340.1 GCA_016870675.1 Actinomycetota bacterium
ACCAGAATCCTAAATGCAGTCAACCAGCATTTAAGCAGTGATATTATTTTTAAAGGCGGAACACTTCTAAATAAAGCTTATTTAAATTACCATAGATTAAGCGAGGATTTGGATTTTTCATACAGCAGTGATGTTGATGTTTCCACTCGTACAAAAAGATCAAGAGTGATAGAACCAATAAGAAAAAAAATGGGCTCTTTTTTATCTTACCTTGAATTTACAAGCAATAATGTTGAAGGAAAAGGTTTCAATAATTCAACACAATATCTTTTTAATCTTCAATACCAGTCTGTTATTATTAATCGAAAGGAAATAATAAAATTTGAGATATCACTGTGCCAACCGTCTTTTTTACCTCCTGAGATTGTAAAGATAAAACATTTTTATCAGGACCCTTTTAGTGGAGAAGACTTGTTTCCACAGGGGAGCATTCTGGGTCTTTCCTTAAAAGAATGTGCAGCAGAAAAATTAAAAGCTTCAATATCCCACTTAATACCAGCTATTAGGGATTATTATGATCTGGGACACTTTATAAAAATAGGATTTGATTTTTCCCAAACGGATTTTTTAAAACTAGTCAATAAGAAATTGGAGCTTGATAATTATAAGAGAGATTATTCATATAATTTAGGTTTACCAAAAAATACAATCAAAGAATTAAAAAGGATTAGCCAAACCGATCTTGTTCCAATGCTTAGGATTGATGATAAATTTGATCTTGATGAAGTACTTAATTATTTTAATGAATTATTTAAGAGAATAAAAAATGAAATAAATTTTAGATTTTAACCTGATAATTTATTTTTTTAAAAGTGTAGGAATAGCAGAAGCTTTAAAGGAAAATCTTCAAGATAAAAAAATAGAAATAGCGTTTATCTACGGTTCCTATGCAAGAGGGCAGGAAAGTCTTCTAAGTGATATTGATCTGATGATTATTGGTGATATCTCATCAAAGCAGTTATCAGGGCTTCTTGCAAAAGCAAAGAAAGAACTTATGCGGGAGATAAACTATGCAATATTTTCATTAAATGATTTTATAAGTAGAGCAGCACAAAAAGACCATTTTATAAATTCTGTTTTAAAAGATAAGAAAATTTTTATTATAGGAAGTAATAATGATGAACTTAAAGAAAAATGTCAATAAATTAACAAGGGGAGATTGATACATGAAATCTATTATCTCTTATGGAAAATGCTATGTTTGTCAAAAGACTTTTGGCAAGAAAGTCATGACAAAACATTTACAGTCTTGCATTAAAAGAAATAATACAATAGAAGCAGCTTCATCTCAAAAAAATATTAAGAAAGTAAAATATTTTCACATTGTAGCTGAAGGAAAAGATTATTTATCAGATTATTGGTTACATATTAAAGCATCTGCTGCTGCAACACTTGAAGAATTAGATAATTTACTAAGGGAAATATGGCTGGAATGTTGTGGGCACTTAAGTCTTTTTAGAATTGATAATGAAGAATATTTTTCTGAACCTGATGAAGACTGGGAGCAGGAGGGTATGAATGTAAAACTGAATAATGTACTGTCTCTTAATAAAAAATTCTATCATGAGTATGATTTCGGAAGTACTACATATTTAAAATTGAAAGTTGTAGCAGAAAGTTATGATGAATTAAAAGGCAGTAATATAGAGGTTATTGCAAGAAATGATCAACCTCCAATAATATGTTCCTATTGTGATAAACTTGCAACCAAGATATGCACGGAATGTTTATGGTCCGGAGAAGGAT
>VGAU01000341.1 GCA_016870675.1 Actinomycetota bacterium
TCAACAATACTTTTTTTAAATAAAAATGAAGGAGGATACATCCTGTATATCCCGATTAAGGATAAAATAAGTGTGATCTTTTTATTTATGTATCTTATTTTTAGCTCCTTTGCTAGTCTTACAGCATCTTTTATATTCTTTGAGTCTGAATCCCTTTCAGGAAGTATTACAGCTAAGACATTTTCATTTCCGATTGCCTCGGAGCATAATTTTAAAACAACCGCAGAATCAATCCCCCCGCTGAGTCCAACTACTGCCCCATCTTTTCTAAGCGTGGCTATATATCCTCTGATGAAATCTTTTATATTCTCTGTATTTAATTTCAAATCAATATCAAGTACGGTATTAATAGTATCCCACCTGTTTTTTTAAAAACATTATAAATGCTTATTATTATAGCAATGGAAAAATATTTGAAATAGTATTAAAATATTTAATCAGTCTAAATCTTTAATTGAAATAAAACAACTCTAACAGTACTTTACAGTTTCTTTTAAAATAAATTTGAATATATTTCATTAAAAAGTTTTTGCATTGAAATTATTGTTATAGAATAGTATTATTGACATTAATAAAATTATATAGACTTCTTAACAGTATTACCAATTATAATTAATTGAACCAGAAAATTATAAGAATAAAAAATAATGTTTCTAAAATTATATTTTGCCACTTAGATAAATAGTAAATAAATGGAACTTAAAGCAAAAATTATTAAACCTATCTGTTTTTCCTTTTTTTGCTTCTTACTATCAGTACTTAGCTTGTATTTACTTAAAAGACTCTTTTTGTGGCAAGAGGGCAGGGTAATTTTTGACCTTTTATATACATTCATTTCTTTTTGTATTTTTTTCACATTCCTGATGATATGCTTGGCGTTAGTAGATAATAGAAAAGTGGTGCTTGTTTTTTCTTTTTTTACTACCTTTAGTTTTCTAATATTTTTTTTAAGAAAACAGGGGTTATGGGTAAGTGTACCTGCTATTATTAGTTATGTTGTAGTTGCCTGTATACTTTTTAGCGGGATTAATTTAACCAATAAAAATCTAGCATATGAGAGAAAAAACAGCATAGTATTTCATCCTGTAAAAGCTATATTGAAAGCAGGTCCAGTAATTCTGATTATCTTTGCTATTTTATTTTCAACACTATTTTGTTTTAACTCACCTTTGCTGGATAGTTATGGAAATATACAAATAAAAGAGGAATATATTAAAAAGATAGGCAATACCTTTGGCAAAGTTGCAGTTAAATTTTTCCCCCTACCAATTTACGATATGGAAATGAGTGTAGATGAATTTATTGTTATTAACTCCATTATAGGACTTCCATTTATAAAAGGTGAAGATGATGAAGAAGAAATAAAACCTCTTATAAATATAGAAAAATCATCAGAAGCGATTATTAATTATCTTAAGGATAAGGGTATATATGATTTAAAAGAAGTAAATATGATGGAATATATGAGTGATGATGAATTTAGAGAATTATTTGTAGATGAGGTAAAAAGACTAGCTCCCACTGCAAATCCTTATCTTATAAATAAATATAGAAAAAATTTATCTAAAAATTGGTGGATTGAAATAAGCAGCCAGGAAACTATGGGAGAGATATATACAAGACTTTTAAACAACAAAATTAATGAAATTCCTATAAATACTAGAAATTTAATCCTGATAATTCCTGCTTTTATTTTATTTGGGATACTTGAAATTACTTTTCTGATATTAAATATGA
>VGAU01000342.1 GCA_016870675.1 Actinomycetota bacterium
TCTCGTCTTCCTTACTTTTAATCCTGCCATCCAGCTTCATTTCAAAAAGCTTTCCAAGAACATCTCTAAATTTCTCTGATGGTCTGTAACCCATTTCCTTTAATGTCTCTCCGCTGATCTCGAGATGCAGGTCACGAAGACTTGTGAGATATTTCTTAATATTCTTGTAGTATGCATCCCCCCAGCCGCATGCAATAACCTGAAGTTCGGGTGGAATTTCTTTTACTGCATAATAAAGAACAGAATTTTTCCTGACGTCAATCTTAAGGTTCTTTTTAATCTTACCCCACTTGCTATAAGCCTCAAGCAGAACATTCATGTCCTTTTTCCTGACCTTCATCTCAAAGCACCATCTTTTAATTTCACCAGGTTTAATTCCTCGCAGTAAAATAATGAAAAGCAGTCTCCATTTTTTTATTTCTTCACCATTTTTCTTATAAAAATCTTTTAGCTCCCCGTAATATTTTAAAATCTTCTTTACCTGCTTTATAAATTCTGTATCTGCCTTCACTTTTATTCCAATCTTCTTTAATGCACCTAATTCATCCAGTCTCCTGATTGCTTCAAGTGGGTTCTTCTCATTAAAAATGTAAATAAGCTCATCTCTTATCCTTACTCCATTCAGCCTTGAAACTATATTCATATCTATGGTGGTCCTGGCTAATTCTTCAGTCTGGCCATCCATTTTAAACCCAAGCCTCTTCTCAAACCTCACCGCCCTGAAAATCCTGGTGGGATCCTCTATAAAACTCATCTTATGCAGAACTTTAATATTTTTATTTTTTAAATCTTCTCTGCCGCCAAAGAAATCGAGAATTTCACCAAGATTTTTCTTGCTTAAAGATATGGCCATAGCATTTATAGTAAAATCCCTTCTGGAAAGGTCCTGTTTTATATTTCCCAATTCCACAGTTGGAAGAGCTGCCGGACTTTTATAATACTCTACTCTTGCTGTGGCTATATCTATATGCTGCCCGTCATCAAGTACAAGAATAGAAGTTCCAAATTTTTGATGGGATTCAAACCTTGAGTTAAATCTTTTGGAAAGTTCCCTGCCAAATCTTATCCCATCGCCCTCCACCACAATATCTATATCAAAATTCGGTATCCTGAGCAGTGTATCCCTTACTATCCCTCCCACAAGATAGGTATTATATTTTAAAACCCTTGCAACACTGGAAATGGCCTTCAATATTTTTTTTACTTTACCCGGGAAAAGCCCTAGTAAATTTTCATAACTGCGGCCATGCAGAAATCTTAATATATCTTTTCTGGTAACTATACCTATAATTTTTTTCTTGTCTGTAATAGGTATTCTGCCAATACCATTTTCTATCATTAGATCCTGTATTTCGCCAATACTGGTATTGGGACCGGCTCTAACAATGCTGTGTGAGCGGAAACCTTTTACCGGAGCATGAGATAAGCCGTGCCCAATGGCCTTATCTATATCTTTTCTGGTTATTATTCCCACAAGATTATCATCTTTATCTACAATAGGTATCCCTGAATGACCATATTTTTTTAAAATTTCATCAACCTCGGATATGCTTACATTTTCCTTTACTACCTTTACAGGGTAAGACATTACATCTTTTGCCAGTATTGGTTTTCTTATATTTTTCTTGAGAGAATAAAGCAACTTGCTTTCTATATCCTCGAAACTCATATCGCTTATCACAGCAGAAGCTGCCTGGGGATGACCCCCGCCTCCAACAATTTTAAGTA
>VGAU01000343.1 GCA_016870675.1 Actinomycetota bacterium
AAGCTATAAATAAAATATACAAAGAGTGCTTCCAATCAAGAAGAGGAAGGGCCACTAAAAAGACAGATATTGCCCTTGGCCTACTTATCCTAAAACATCTGTATAAAAAATCAGACAGAGACCTAGTAAGAGATCTGCATCTAAGCACCTCATACATGCATTTCTGCAGCCTCTCATACGACGAGGTATCAGCTGTAAATAGAGCTGGCAAACAAGTTATTGCAATGCTCCTTAAGATTTCTATCATCTATTCTGGGTTGGATTATTGTTAAGGGTCCCATTCCTGTAACGATATCCCTTTCCGGCATATATCCATTTTTTGTTACAACTTTCTTTCCATTCTCATCTTTTAGATTTGAATGTTTTTGGATAAATTCCTCTACTTCATTTTCCAGTGCTAACTGAAGCATCTTTCTTGCACCTTCTCTGGTCACTTGTTCTAACACTGACCAGGTACTTTCTTCTTTAATAAATTAGGTTTCTTTTGTACACTTACTCATAGAGCATATTCTACTTACTATATTTTTCACAAGTATTAATATTTTACAGGAGGATATGTTCCTTTTCTATCTAATCCACAACTTTTTATTATACCTCTCTGCAAAATATGGTAAAATTACTTTAATATCACAGTATACTAAAGAAGGTTGCTGTATATTTACAGGGCTTAATAAACATACCAGATAGTCTAGTTATAAATATTTTACTGCAAAATAATGAGCTTATAAATTAAAGAATATTTACAAACGTGCGAAAAATATATTAGAAAATTAAACAACTTTTTTGAAATTATTTATACTAATATTTTTTTATAATTTAGAAAGGAATAAAAATTAAAAATTTAAAATTAAAATTAAAAAACAGAAAAATATCAATTGGATCATGGATTACAATAGGAAATTCAATTGTCGCAGAACTAATGACCCAAGCTGGCTTTGAATGGTTGACCATAGATATGGAACATTCTGCGATTGATATATCACAAGCTCAAGAGCTAATTAGAATAGTAGAGCTAAGTGATGTAGTACCATTAGTTAGAGTAAGCAATAATAATTCTGAAGTAATAAAACGTGTAATGGATGCAGGTGCTCATGGTGTAATAGTTCCAATGGTAAATTCTAAAACAGAAGCAGAACAGGCAGTTAAATCTGTAAAATATCCTACATTTGGTATTCGTAGTGTAGGGCTCTCAAGAGCACAAAAATATGGATTTGATTTTAGCGGCTATAAAAAATGGCTGGAGAAAGAAAGTATCGTTATCGTTCAGATTGAGCATATTAAAGCAATTAACAATCTAGAAGCTATTTTGTGCACACCGGGAGTTGATGGTTCTATAATAGGCCCGTATGACCTTTCAGGCTCATTAGGCTGTTCGGGTGAATTTGACAGACCTGAGGTTAAAGCGGAATTGCAAAAATATGAAAAAGTATGTAATTATCTTAATAAGCCAATGGGTTTTCATATTGTCCAACCAGATTCGGGATTGGCAAATGAATATAAGCTTAAGGGTTATACTTTTTTAGCAGTTGGATTAGATACTTTATATTTGGGAACAAAATGCAGAGAAGTATTAAATGAAATTTAAGAATGGGTAGGTTTTTATGAAAATATATGGTTTAATGCGTCCAGAAAAAATGTATAAAGATATTATTAGGCAAAGGGAAATTGATGGGACAACTTTTTATAATAAGTACAATAATGATTTTGTAAA
>VGAU01000344.1 GCA_016870675.1 Actinomycetota bacterium
CCAATAATTCCCATATCTAGTATATTATTTATGTTTTCTGGAGTAATACTGTTGGTAATCTCGGTATCTAAAAGAAGAAGAAAAGAAATTTAGAGGGTATTATTAAGTATTTTAAAATAATTGTATAAAGGTTCAGTATAAATAAAGTAGCCCAGAATTAAAATCTGAGCTACTTTTCTTTTAATAAAAAATTCTTAATAGTTTTCTATAATATCGATAATTTGTGAAGAATCTTTTAACTCTTCGATAAAGTTTATTGCACTCTTTTCAATTAACATATAACCCTCGGGTTTGTAAAATTCATCTTCTATGCTAAGCAGCTTTATTTCCGATTGTTTTGTCTGTCCCTCTTCATCTGTTTGCTTTTGCTGTACTTTAATAGAATAAGGTTCTTTTAGGAGTATATATTCATTGGTAATTTCGGTTATATTGCCAAAATATGCCTGGCCATTGGTTAAAAAAACAGCCTGATAAGAACCCCTATACTTCAATAATTGTATCGTATTTCTGGCTGTTCCATCCTGCCATAGGGAAATACTAACAAAGATCAGTACTGATACAAAGATTAAGATTGTAAAAACAAGTATTGCCTTTCCATAACCGTTTATATTTTTTACATGTTTTGGAGCTTTATTTATTTCTTTATCATTCATAAGTAATTCCTTTATGTTTTTTATAAATAATACAAATTTTACAGGATAAATATAAAGAGGTCTATATTTTTAAAAAATTAATACAGAAATTATAAATCATATTATTCCATATATACTATTCAATTATCCTGGCAAAAATAACCAGCCTTCTTGTGGAGAAGTATTTTGGTGTACAGGTAGATAATAGTAGTGATGGGTAATCAGTGTTTTCAAGGACACTCATATCAGTTGGAATCACTGCCTTTTTACCTATAACGATATATGTAAATTCTTCATTTCCATCTGTTTCTAGAAATATCTCATCTCCTTCTTCAAGTTCATCAAGCCTGTTAAAGGGCGCTCCATAGGTAGTTCTATGTCCGGCAACTACGCATGTACCAGCTTCGCCTGGGAGAGCTGAGCCGATATAAAACCCCGGCCCTTCTCTAAGAGTTCTATAGTCAGTTCCTTCATTTACTATCCACTCTAAATCTATCTCTGGAATTGAAATTTTAAATGGCAGTTTTTTTTCAGGATCAACAAGTTTTGTATCCTTTTCTAATATTAAATCCTTTTTGTTATCAGTTGATTCAATTTCTTTATTGTCATTTGTATCCTGCAGGTATGCCGGCTCTACGTTCCAGGAAGTGAGTATAGCTGCTTCTCTTCTTGCAAGAATAAGGTTAATATAAAAGGGATATATTATAATTGCCAGCCCTATGATTATCAGTGCTATTCCTAAATATCTTATAATCTTCCTTTTTTTATCCGGAAAGGATTTTTTTGTATCCATACTAGGAGCTTGTCCTAAAATCATCAATTAAATTCAGTAAAAACAGCTACTTTCAATAAAATTTCCAAATTCTTTTTAATATTCTTGATATTCTTAGCTATTTAGACCCATATAGGCCTATATCTTTAAGTATTTTATGCCACTGCCGGTTCAAATTCACCATTTTTGGCCATACTTATATCACTTTTTATCTTCTTTACTATTTTCTTGAAGTTGGAGACCGCACATACAAGGGAAAATTCACCACCCGCCTTCTCAAACCCCCTTAAGCTAAACCGCTTAAAG
>VGAU01000345.1 GCA_016870675.1 Actinomycetota bacterium
CTGAGCCAGCCATTGGATGGCCGCCTATAAAAAATACTCCTTCAGGTAATATTTCATTTACTCTTTTAACTATCTTCTCTTTAGCGCTGCCCACATCTGTAATAATCACTCCTTTTTTCAGGTAATCCTTAATATGTTCTACGACCTCGATTATTTTACTTATTGGTGTTGCTATTATTATCAAATCAGCATCAGTAACTGCTTCTTTATAATCTATAGCAACAACATCAATTATATTCCTGTATTTGGCTATATTCATTGCTTCACCTTCAATATCATAGCCAGTGATTATAAAATCTTCACCGGTATTCTTTAAAGATAAAGCTAATGATCCACCTATAAGTCCCAATCCTATTACAGTTATTTTTTTAATATTTTTCACTTTACACTACATCAAATCCAATAATTATTTTATTAGAAGTTTATAAACTGTCTTTCCGCAAGTTAAAAATTAAAAAAACCCGATTTAATTATACTCTTTTTTGTCTCTGGTTTGCATAATTATTTCTTTTAAATACTTACCAAGAAGCTCAAATAGGATACTGTCATATTCTTTTATCTTTTTTACTCCTTCTTTAAAATCTCGGTAATTTTTGGTAACTTTTTTTATCCAGCCAACATTGTCCTCACTAATTGATTTAGTTTTTGACCTTCCACCCTCTGAGAAGACAATGCGGCTGTATGGATGTCCCTTGCCACTGCTGCACCAGCAGTTTGGCTTGCCGCACCTGCAGTATACCCTGCCGTATGAGCCTGGCGCCACAAGGCTAGTAGATAATATCTTACTAAGAGCAGCAGCTCTTTTTTTCTCTAAGGCTTTTATTTGTTTTAATATTGACATCTTAACAATATAATATATAATATATAGTTAAGATGTCAAGGGATAATAGTGAAAAATTAAAAAGATTTAATATATCGGGTATACCCCTTATTAAATCAGTTTCTGAAATGCTGGGTCTTGAATCTATATTTTCAAAATACATCCCCTCTTATTGCAATGAGGCAGTAGCCTCTGTTGATGCACTTTTGTTTTTAATCTGGAACATAACCCTTGGAAGGCAGCCCCTATATGAGCTTAGCCAGTGGATGAGTGACATTGAACCTAAATGCCACGGGCTTGATGAGCAGCAGCTATCCTCTTTTAATGATGACAGATTCGGAAGGGCCCTTGACAAGCTTTACACCGCAGACAGGGCTACCCTTATGACTGATATTGTAGTTACCATGATAAAAAAAATAAACCTTGATATGAAAAGAGTTCATAATGATTCTACAACAGTAAAGGCTTATGGAAAGATTGCAGGGGTAACAAAAGATGGTCTTAGGATGGCAAAGGGAAACAATAAAGACCACAGACCGGATCTTGTGCACCTTGTCTTTAGCCTAACTATATCATCAGATGGGGCTATACCTGTTCATTACAAAACATATGCAGGAAATAGAACTGATGATACCACCCATATAGAGACATGGAATACAGTAAAAAAGATTGCAGGAAAAAATGATTTTGTCTATGTTGCAGACTCTAAAGTCTGCACATCAAAGCAGCTAACACATATAGTATCAAACGGGGGCAGGGTAATAACTGTTATGCCCAATACATACAAGGAGACAAAGACCTTTAAAGATGAGCTTCTTAGTACAAATATACAAAGAAAGGTAATCTTAAAAAGAAAAATGACAGAAGGTGACTGCAATAATGAATAC
>VGAU01000346.1 GCA_016870675.1 Actinomycetota bacterium
GCTCTTTTATATATTTAACTGCCTCCAGCTGTCTGTTATTCAGACCAAGTTTTCGTAGTATATTATCTGCGTAAATATCTTTATAAAAATAAACTGCAAAACCGCCAAACTCTTCTTTAAACTCCGGCTCCGGAAGTCCTGCATCCTTACATTCATCTGTTATTTTAATTGTTCCTCAACCCCGCGCGGGTGCGTGGATTGAAACTCCTATTCCGGTCGTAATCACCATAACCGGTTTTTCCGCCTTCTCCTCCGGGCGGCAGATTACATGCTTTTTTGGAATTGTAATCTTTTGCACAATTATTATTTTGACTTCTTTTTGCATTTAATGTATTATTATTCATATAATGAATAATAATCATTCAAGTAGTGAATTAAATTACATAAATAGATGGCAATCGGATTTAGTTAAAAATGCCTTATCCAATTACCCTGTGTTTATAATAACAGGAGCAAGACAGGTTGGTAAAAGCACATTTCTAAAAAACGATAATAATCTAAAAAAGTGGAAATATCTCTCATTAGATGATTTTGATTTACTCAGCCAGGCAATAAATAATCCAGATTCATTTTGGCTTGACTCAGATTTTTTAATTATTGATGAATCTCAAAAAGCCCCAAATTTGCTTTCTGCCATTAAAAAGGTTGTAGATCAAACAAATAACAAAAAACAGTTCATTATATCCGGTTCCGCAAACCTCCTGCTTACGAAGAAGGTTAATGAATCACTGGCTGGAAGAGCTGCATATATTGTTTTGCCCCCAATGGCATATTCTGAAATAAGGAGAGAAAGCCATAATCAAACAGTCGAAAAACTTTTTAGTGAAAAAAAATTAAACAATCGGTCCCGGAATATATCAGTTGGTGAAATCTTAATTAGAGGTTTCATGCCACCACTTATCAGAATTAAAAACATAGATGATATTCCAGGCTGGTGGGAGTCTTATACGATGACATATCTGGAAAGAGACTTAAGAGAATTATCTCAGATAAGCTCCCTAATTGATTTCAGAAATCTTATGAAAATTCTTGCACTGAGAACCGGCAGAGTTTTGAACCAGTCTGAAGTTGCAAGAGACATATCAATATCACAGCCTACAAGCCACAGGTATATAAATCTGCTTCAAACTTCACACATCATAGAGCTTGTGCCTGCTTATTTTAGAAACAGAACTAAAAGATTGGTTAAATCTCCTAAAGTATTTTGGCTTGATCCCTCACTTCCAATTTTTCTAGCTGGTTATTATGATAAAGAGTCTCTTGAAAATTCAAGAGAATATGGGTTTTTTTATGAGTCTCTTATATATCATCATTTAAAAATTTTAACAGAACTCTTAAAACCAAAAGCAAGAATGTACTACTGGAGAACAACTTCAGGTCAGGAAGTTGATTTTATAATAGAGCATGGAAATAAAGTAATTGCTGTTGAAGTTAAACTAGCTGATAAAATTAAATATGAAGATATGAAGAATTTAAAGATTTTTATAGAAGAATACCCTGAGACTATAATTGGCATTGTCATTTATAGTGGAAATGAACTAAAGCAGCTTGATAATAAAATTATAGCTGTTCCAATTTCTAATATATTATAGACCGGTTGGGCTCCCCGGACTGGACAATATTAATAACAAATAATACTACATCGCTACTAATCTTAATGATAGATAACTAAAGAAATTATAAATGTAGATGCTGCTTTATGAATT
>VGAU01000347.1 GCA_016870675.1 Actinomycetota bacterium
TTGTGTTTAAAGTTATGTTAAAATTGTAATATGTGTGGGTACCTCACCCCTAGTTGTTTAAAGCCAGAAGATGTGTAATCCCCAATAGATATTCTCTTCAAATAAACTTATGATTGGATAAAAAAAAAGATCTCAGCAGGTAATAATAACTATCATCAAGTATTTGTATATTTTAGTACTTAATGGGCTCATTTTATAATTAAATTAATATTATCTTATTTTTTTCAATCTATTTTTTGTTAAATTTGGCCCTTCATAAAATATATTTAGTATGGAAAGTATAACTTGAATATAGATATTAATTGAATAAAACCAATTTTTTGAAATAAAAGAAATTGATAAAGAGATATCTATTGGACTAAAATTCTAAATATTTCGCATTTTAAATTTTAAAAATATCTAAATCAGATATTAAAGGAATATAAGTAATTATAGTATGAAAACAAACTTATATCTTAGAAGATGAAATTATATGGTTCAACTCACATAACCTTGAGTAAGGATTATGTTTACTGCAACAACTTCTATGAAGGGTTTGGGCGATGTTAAAGATGGTGATTGAATTTTTAAATCAACCACAAGTAGGTTTAATTGATATTTTATTTTAAATTCATAAAAATGATTAGTTGAGTTTCTATGAGTGCAATTACTGGAATTTTCAGAAGGGATGGAAAAGAGGTTGTTCCTGCTGACATCAAGAAGATGAATGATAAGCTGGCCCATAGGGGTCCTGATGGTTCCAATATTTGGTGTGAAGGGCCAGTGGCACTTGGCCATCAGATGCTCCACACCACACCAGAATCTCTACAAGAGAAACTACCCTTCGAGGATGAAGAGACAGGATTGGTTATAACCGCTGATGCACGGATCGATAACAGAAAAGAACTTGCGCCTAAATTAGAAATCGAAGATAATGAATATGTTTCAGATAGTTACTTAATTCTAAAAGCTTACGAGAAATGGGGTGAAGGATGTCCTGAGGAACTTTTAGGGGATTTTTCTTTCGCTATATGGGATAAGAATAATGAGAAATTATTCTGTGCCCGAGATCATATGGGAATAAAGCCTTTTTACTATTATTTATCTGATAAAGGGTTTTTCTTTGCAAGTGAGATCAAAGCGATTTTATCAATACCCGAAGTTCCATGCAAATTAAATAAATTAAAAATGGCAGATCATTTATGTCTGTTATTTGAAGATAAGGAAATTACATTTTACGATGACATTTTCCGTTTACCACCTGCAAATATTCTAAAAACTGATATTGCGAAAAATAGTAGAAAGAAATACTGGGAACTGGATCTGAATAAAGAAATTAAGATGGATTCAGATGAAGAGTATGCTAAAGCTTTTCTAGAAATATTTAAGGATGCAATCAAGTGTCGTTTACGTAGCACATTTCCTTTAGGTTCTCTACTAAGCGGGGGTTTGGATTCATCGTCTATTGTATGTACTGCTAGAGAAATATTGTCGGAAGAAGATGATCGATCTTTAGAAACGTATTCCGCTACTTTTGAAAATACACCAGAATGTGATGAACAATATTATATAAATAAAGTTCTTGTAGGTGATGGATTAAAACCTCATTTTATAAAGGCGGATCAATTAAGCCCATTATCTCAGAAAGAAAGAGTGTTATGGCATTTGGAAGAACCTTTTTTTACAGTTAATTTTTACTCGCATTGGCATATTCACCAA
>VGAU01000348.1 GCA_016870675.1 Actinomycetota bacterium
TCTTTCGAGGAGTTGGTAGATAAGATTATAAAGATGTCTTTAAGTGACTGATTAACTAAACCTCTGATCTCATTAATGCCAGGACAGATGAAAAGATGATATGAAGCAGATAAGCTGCTCTTTAACTTTGATGTAATGATAAAGATAAATATTTTGACAGAAATAATCTGCTTTGTTAGTATTTTTCGTTGTATTTAATCGGAGCAGTATCTTTTTTACAAGTGTCCCTGTAGCTCAGAAGGATAGAGCACAGGATTCCTAATCCTGGTGTCGGCAGTTCGAATCTGCCCAGGGACACCATGATGCTTATATTAATACTTACATCAATATACTTAGTAATAAATTATTTATGGTTCGAATCCTCCCTCCCCAGTTAGTTTATTAATAATAAAATTTATTTATTTGGCCTAATTGCAAAGGATTTACCTTTTTTATCAAAAATAATTTTTATTTCATTCTTTGAATCATCAGCACTGATAACATTCATATTTATTAGTTCGAGTAGGCTAAATTTTTGAGGCTCTTTATCTCTTTCCAATAAAATATCTACTTTAAAAGATAGTGCAGGACCAATATCTGATATGTAAGATATATATCCATCTTTATCCATACAATTACTTTGTGATGAGCAAATAACTCCAAATACTGAACCGTTTTCCCTAAAAACTGGGCCTCCGCTCATTCCAGGGTCAAATCTTGCTGTAGTTAAAAAGGTGGGAAAACAACGAATACCTTGGGATTTATTAATATATTCTACAATTTCACCTCCTGTTGTTACAAAATTATGCGAATATTCTAAAATTTTTATTTTTTGTTTATTTATTTTTTTATATTTATATTTCAAAACTTTACTTTTGCAATAACCGACACCTAAAATTTTCTCGCCTTTTTTAGGTATGGATAAATTTAATCTTATTAAAGGGTATTGAAGTTGTTCACCAGTATCAATTTTTCTTACCAATTTCAATTGACATAATGCTATATCTAACTCGGCATTTGAATATATCTTTATTATGCGAAGTGGTCCACCAACATAGCAATCAGACGATAGTTTGGTACGTTCATTCTTTATATCAGATTCAAAAATTGCAAACAATCCAAAATTTTTAACTGGTTCATTTAAATCTCTAATTTCTTTTCTATCAGTAAAATCCTCAATAACATGTCTGGCAGTAATCATTATGCCTCCATTTGTTATCATAAAGCCTGTTCCCAGTGGTATAATATTATTATTTGACATTGCAATTATAGGTAAAATTGTCTGATGAAGTAAATCACCACGAGCACCATTATAGCCAGCGAAGCCTGTATCAGCTTCTGCAATAACTCTTTTTTTGTTTATTTGAGAATTATTTTTATTATTCACTAATAGTATTTATTTTAATTTTATATATTGTATTTATCTTAAAGTGTAAGAGTCAAAACATATATTACAAAATATTAATTTTATATCAATTGTGTTTGAAAATTTTTTTTAAACATAATAATTCAAGTATAAATTGGTTCGAAATTTTGCAAGCCGGGGCAGCCAAGCTTGACTTTATACCTCTTTCATAAACTGTTGGATAATTAATTAGTAGTTATTTATTGTAATTGTCTTTTAAAAATATATATTGCCCAGCCAAGAGTGTCTCTACCGTATAATAGATACTCTTTTTTTGCTTTTTCTATCTTCTCTAGCAATTAAAAGA
>VGAU01000349.1 GCA_016870675.1 Actinomycetota bacterium
CTTAGTGGCATGGATGAATTTGACAAGTATCTGGATAAGTTGAAAGAATTGGCGGCAGAAAATAACAGGTTATCTAATATAAGAGATAACTATAATGAGATATTGGATAAATTATGCTCAATGAACCTAATGGATATACCTTATGAAGATTATCGTTCGTTTTGCAATTTAAATAAAGTATTTATAAATAGAAAAGATATTCATTTTCCCTCATCAAGACTGTCCTTAGCCCAAGGTTCGATTAAATATATATTAGATATGATGGAAATTGTTTGGAACAAGTTCTTTTTTGAACAAAAAATCGCAACAAATTTACTTAAAGAGATAGATTATAAAGGTAAGCCATTGCAGGAAATATTTTCAGAATTTAAGGGGTTCACGGCTGCCGATGTTGAAACGGAGAAAAAGAAAGTTAATACGTTATTCCAAGATTTTATTTTGCCATGTGATATTGTTATAGATGGCTCAAATGACCCTCTTTCAAAAATTATTGGAATTGCTCATGAGATAATAAAAATTATTATGGTCTACTATTTATCAAGGGAGCTCACGGTAACATTATTAGAAGCTTGGGAAAGAGTCCAAGACGCAATTTTCCCTTTTGACGAATTTTATAGGGACCACTTGATACACCAAATTTATGTTTTTCTTTTGGGAACGAGCCTGTTGTCAAAATTGCAAAAAAGAATAATAGAGAATTGGAAGATAATCGAGAACAAAGAACGTAATGAAGAGGAAATGAAAAGAAGAACTTTTAGGTCCTGGGTTTGTGCGTCACTTTTTCATGATATAGGATATATTGGAAAAAAGATTATCGACATTGGGAAATCAGTCAATAGGCAATTTTTTACTAATTTACCTGGCGTTAGTTTTTCCAACTATTCATTCAAAATATCCTCAAGGAATAAGACGCTTTTAGAATATCTTAACCTCATGGATAAAGTACACACTCAAAATGAATTTGTCTATGAAAGATTTAAGGGAAATAAAGAAGGCGCAATTTTAATTCAGACTGCACTTAATGAACTAAATCATGGTGTATTGTCCTCATATATATTTTGGAATAGGGTAATGCATGATATTAAAAATATACAACCAAGGTATATCAATACACTTATCGCTCATTTTTGGACAAGGTCAGAGGAAGTTTTCCGTCTCGCGTCTACTGAAGAAGCATCAGAGGAGAGAAAAAGATTAAGCCACTTGATTATAACAGAGAGAACTTTAAAAGCGAAAAAACAAGATGAGAGATTGAATAAAATATTCAAGCAAGAAGTAGATGAGGATATCGATGTTTCGGCTTTTGCAATTGCCGTGCATGACGTAGAAACTTACGTTATAAATTATTATACACATCCAATAGCTTATTTAGTTTTATTATGTGACGAACTGCAAAATTGGGGTAGAATTAAAGTTAAAGATAAAAAAATAATTATGATTAGAAATGAATATATAGATTGCAATGTTTTTTTTGAGGAAGAAAAGTCTTTGTTAATTAATAAATTCGAAGCAGTTACTAATGCGAGCGATGCTTTCTTGGCCGATATAGTTTCCGATGTAATTACAATAAGATATGCTAATTTCGATGAAGAAGATTTGATAGAGTTTAAAAGAAAGTTGTCAAAATTATACAGAAATCGACTAAAGGGGGGGCCAGCACTAGTC
>VGAU01000350.1 GCA_016870675.1 Actinomycetota bacterium
TCATCCTTTTCAATATAAGGTTATTTATGAATCCGGAACTGTGGGAAACGAGGATTCATATTTGATGGACTATGATGGAAAAAATATAGAAAGAGTCTCCGGCATAAATATGAGAAAAAGAGTTCCCACTATTTCTGCAGATGGAAAAACAATTATTTTTATGGGCTATGAGGGTGAAAATTCCTCTATTTTCGCTCTGGATAGCAACGGAGAAAACTTAAGAAATCTTAGCGGTTCACTGGTAGAATGCAGTCATCCCAGTATCTCTCCTGACAATGCTTATATAACTTTTAACAGCATTGTCAACGGACAGGATGAGATATTTATCATGAACCTGGATGGGACAGGCCTTGTCCAGCTAACCAATATTCCAGGAGATGATGGGGACCCTTCTTTTATGTATCAGACGCATTAATTGATTCGGAACTCACCTGGTCTTGTCTATTAACATTAACTGATAGATGTTTATATTTTCTTCCTGATTCAGAATTCAACTGTCCTGGCTTCTCAACTACCAGATGCTTATACTTTCTTCCGAAAAAACCAAACCGTATTGAAGAACCTATGGCAAAACCCAGCCATAAAGACCAGATAGTCTGTCTTGAGAAAAGGTAGAATACCAGTTCACTTAATTTTTCACTGGAGTTAAAAAATTTAGTTATAATAAAACTGGTTATTGTACCCTCAGACAGTATAAGACAGATAAACGGAATAATTCCAATAATTATTAGATTCCTGAAACTAAAAAGGCTTTTCTTTATCTTCAGCCGCAGAATAAGCATTACATTTACACCGATACAAAACCCTGCAATTAGAAGCGCTAATAATTTAATATAATTAACCACAGCTGAAGATAAACCCGCTCCCCCAAAAAGCTCTAAAATATTATCAAAATAAGAATAAATCAGAATATAAAAGACAGTATTAATAAATGAAAATACAATTAAAAAGATTCTCAAATTCACTCCTTATATTTTAAAACATATAAATAATTATATCTTAGTAATTCCAGATGTTGAATATAAAAATTACAATTTCAATAATTCAATGAATACCTACTGTAGCCCTATTAACTCCCCGTAAGCTAATGGAGAAATTTCTGCATAAATAGGTATCCTATTAATACTATATATATTTAAACTCCTTACATCTTCAATACCCCCTGCCCACCTTACTGCCCCTCTGAATCCGAGAGCAGAGAGACTGGCTACTACCTCAGAATTAAAGTTATCATGAGGCCAGGCAATAAATAAACAGGGCTTTCCCAGTTGTATCTCGATATCTGATTTGGATTGAGAGAGTTCTTGTTTTGCGTACTCAAGAGATACACTCCCAAGATTTATATGGGCCCACGTGTGAGAAAGAAATTCACATCCATACCCGCTCATAGCTTTAACCTCAGACCAGATCAGCATAGACCTAGTGGGTATATTGGCTATTGAAGAATCGAAGTCATTTGTCCTCCTGGTATCATTTGAATTTCCTATATATCCGGTAGCTAAAAACACAGTCATTTTATAGCCGTACTTTTTAAGTATGGGGAATGCATAAGTATAAATACTCTGATAACCATCGTCTGAGGTTATGATTACCGGTTTTTCAGGAAGGGCTTTTCCGTAATCCAGATAATTTAAAAGGTCCATAAAAGTTATGGTCTGAT
>VGAU01000351.1 GCA_016870675.1 Actinomycetota bacterium
GGGATGAATATTCTGGATAAGTTGATAGAAGAATTAAAAGATAAATGTGTGCTGGAGTTAGAACCCAGGCTAGATGGATACAATATAATTACGATTTTGGCACCAGCTTAAAAATAAAATTGTTATCTCGTATAAATCAAATTGGAAGGATGTTATTATGCCGAAAATTAAAACTCATAGGGGTGCTGCTAAAAGATTTAAAGTTACCGGGAGCGGAAAGATTATCAGAGTAAAAGCATGTAAAGGTCATATTCTGACTAAAAAGAATGCTGAAAGAAAAAGGCGGTTAGGGAGAAAACAAGAAGTTTCTGCTGCAGATAAGAAAAAAGTAAGAAGACTATTAGGCAGATAAGGAAGGGGTGATTAAAATAGTCAGAGTTAAAAGGGGACAGGTCAAAAGAAGAAAACATAAGAAAGTATTAAAAGAAGCAAGAGGATACTACGGCTCTAAAAGCAGGAGTTATAAAATTGCTAAAGAGCAACTGCTCAAATCAATGAGCTATACATACAGGGATAGAAAGAATAATAAAAGAAATTTCAGAAGGTTATGGATTACCAGAATTAACGCTGCAGCCAGGATAAATGGAATTTCATACAATGAATTTATAAATGGACTGAAGAAAGCAAGTGTTGATATTAATAGAAAAATATTATCAGAACTTGCAGTAAGCGATCCCAATGCTTTTCAAAAATTAACTGAAATTGCAAAGAAACAACTTGTATAAAATTATGAGTAAAAAAGAAAAAAATATAGACCAGTTAGAAAAAAAGATAAAGACAGAACTGGATAATTTTGCCAGAGAATTAGAAACGGTAAAAAATTTAATTGAATTAGATAAGATAAGAACAAAATATATTGGGAAAAAAAGTTTTTTAATTAAAACTTTAAAGAACATTGGTGATTTACCCGATGATATTAAACCAATAGCTGGCAAAAAATCAAATGCTGCGCGAAATAAAATAGAATTAGATATTCTAAAAAAAGAAAAAATTTATAAAAATATTGAGTATGAAAATAAACTAAGGAAAGAAAATATAGATCTGTCACTGCCGGGAAGAAGCACCGGTACGGGTAGAAAGAATATCATTTCACAGGTTGTTGAAGAAATTGAAGAAATTTTTATCGGGATGGGGTTCGAAATAGCGGAGGGTCCAGAAGTGGAAACTGATTATTATAATTTTGAAGCATTAAACACTCCCAGGGATCATCCAGCCAGGTCTCTACATGATACATTCTTTATTTCCGAAAATATATTACTGAGGACCCATACTTCACCAGTTCAGATAAGATATATGGAGAGTCACAAGCCTCCTTTACTAATAATAGTACCGGGGAAAGTTTATAGAAGAGATTATGATGTATCACACACTCCTATGTTTACTCAGATAGAGGGCCTGGTAATAGATAAAGGCATAAATTTCGGTAACCTTAAATGGACACTTGAAACATTTGCGCATGAAATTTTTGGAAAGGACCGGAAAGTCAGATTCAGGCCTCATTATTTTCCGTTTACAGAACCAAGTGCTGAAGTTGATGTTTCCTGCAATATTTGTGGTGGGAAAGGGTGCAGGGTATGTTCAGGGTCTGGATGGCTTGAAATTCTTGGGGCTGGAATGGTAGATCCAAATCTATATTCATTTGTAGGATATAA
>VGAU01000352.1 GCA_016870675.1 Actinomycetota bacterium
TTTTTAAGTTTTTTTCCATCTCTTACTTTCTATAAATACGTTTCTAATTGAAAATTAAAATAAATATTAACATAATAGTCGTATCTATGTCTATTTGGGATAATTCGAAGACTCTCAGATATTCATATATTGTTTGGTATATAGTTATAGTTAGTGTCAAGTTTTCCTATATCAGGGTTTCTTGACACAGGGCTTAATACAGTCGTGTTGTTATTTAACTAAATTTTGTATAAAATTTCTTAAGTTGTAATTTAGTAATATTTGAAAGTAAATATTTTATGATGAGCCCAAAGCGTAAAAAACCAGGCGGATGTTTAAAGTTCTTTATATTTATATTAGTAGCAATTTTTTTAGTGATCACACTTATAGGAGTAGCTTTAACCCTATATTATATCAATACATTACCAACGCTCGAAGAACTTACTCCATCACCAATTGCTCAAACCTCTGAAGTTTATGCCCTGGACGGCAGACTTATTACCGAATTACATGCTGAGGAAAACAGAAAAATTATTTCTTTTAATGAAATGTCTCCTTATATCAAAGACGCTATTGTGGCAGTTGAGGATAAAAGATTCCGGGAACACGAGGGAGTTGATTATATAAGAATTATAGGAGCTTTTATAGCGGATCTAAAAGCCAGCCAGTGGGTTCAGGGTGCAAGTACTATCACCCAGCAATATGTAAAAAATATTTATTTTAGCCCTGAAAAAACATTTCGCAGAAAAATTAATGAAGCTCTTATTGCCATTCAGCTTGAGAGAAATTACACAAAGGATAAAATTCTGGAAATGTATTTAAATACCATAAATTTCGGATCTGGGACATATGGAATAGAGAAAGCCTCTGAAATATATTTTGGTAAAAATGCAAGCGAATTAGACCTCCCGCAGTCTGCACTACTGGCAGGTCTTGTAAGAGCTCCTGAAATATATTCGCCATTCAATGATATTGAAAAAGCAAAATTAAGAAGAGATCTTGTATTACAATTAATGTATGAACAGGAATTAATTGAAACCAGCCAGTATCTTAACGCATTGGCTGCGCCAATAATCTTAACTAAGAAATCAACTGCCGGCCCTGATCAATTTAGCAGCAGAGTAGCTCCATACTTTGTAGACTATGTAAAGCAGAATCTTTATAACCAAAAATTTACTGATTATGATGTATTTAAAGGAGGGCTCCGGATTTATACAACTCTGGATATTAATTTGCAACAAAAAGCTGAAAATGCAGTAAAAAAAGTTTTCCCTGAAGATATTGGACCTTCCTACTCACTAATCAGTATAGACCCGGATAACGGCTATATTTATGCTCTAATAGGTGGGAAGGACTACAGTGCCAGCAAATTCAATATTGCAACACAGGGAAAGAGACAGCCCGGCTCTGTGTTTAAGGTACCGGTGCTAATTGAAGCAATAAGGCAGAACTTTTCTCCAAAGAATACTTTTAATCCTAATGGTCCCATTACAATACCTATGGAAGAGAGTCCTGATTGGAGAGTTGATAATTATGGCGGCCAAAAATTCGGCAGTGATAAGATGTCTGTAGTAGACGGTACAATTTATTCAGTAAATGTAGTTTACGCGCAATTAATAACGAAAGTCGGAGCTGAGAATGTAGAAAAACTATGCAATGAAATGGAA
>VGAU01000353.1 GCA_016870675.1 Actinomycetota bacterium
TAAAGGACATCGATGTTTTGAGATTAAAGGAACTGCTCAAAGATCCACGGTACAAAGACGAGATCTGGAAAATGGAAATAAAAAAGATGCTTAAAATAGGTAAAAAAGCAGAACAGCAGTCATTTTCAAAATATGGACTTGAATACGTTGTAGATACATATCTACCTGAGAAATTGGATGCAATGTAATTAAAATCCACTAAATCAGCCCTTAAAGGCTGATATACTTATTTTTTTTGCTTGAATATTAGTAAAATTTTAATTAGTATTGATATATAATCGTAAATACATTAGATGTGCTTTAATACAGGTAAAACAATATAACTTCATTTAATTATTTTGTTTTTAAAAGTTTTATTGCTGCTTTTGTAACATTGTAAGCATCTATAGCAATTTCTGGCTCTATACTAAATATTTCCCCGTGGATTATTTTATTTCTTGGATCACGTACTTTATCTTCCCAGTCTTTATATTCTTGGGATTCTTTAAAATTAAACCCTGTTGCTTCTAAAACAAGGTTTTTGGCTATATTCGTTATGCTGCGGGGATATCCATTATTTTTTATGATTTTTTCTTTATTTCAGACTCATTTAATCCTTTATCTTTAAATTCTTGGCGCAGATAAGTTGATAGCCAAGCTTCAAACAATACAGCTGATTCTATCAATGCTAAGCGCCATTCATTTAAGTCTAAGTAGTTTCGAATTTCAACATCCAATATTTTGTCCATAGAAGGACTATTATCTTCTAGAAGAGCTTTTCTCAAATCTTTATCCTTATCATCGGAAATTGAATATCCAAACCCATAGAGAGGACCACTAACGCCTTTTAGTTGAGCCCACTGGTAAGTACCATCCTCAAACAAAGTACGTAAATGGAACTGCTGAATTTCAGCTGCAGTAACGGGTCTAATGTAAGGTCTATCTGCAATGACACGATAATTTTCGATAAAAGTGTTGATTGCAAATAATGCAATTACAAGAAATAAGTTCATATCCCAATAATATTCAGGTTTTACAATATTTATATCAATTTTAACTAATACACTAGAAAAAGAAATTTTGCCATTACGATCGCCGATAAGTTCTCCTATGACCTTTACTTCTGTATTTGGATTCACGTGGCGAAGAAAAAGTATTTTAACTTGAGTTTCAGGAATTTTAATCTGAGTTTCAGGTGTAGTAACCTTAATTTCAGGAAGATTAAGTATATATGGATCAACCTTTTCATCTGGAGGAATATAAACAGGACAACCTCCACCGATTACAGTTGTTGATGGTTCGTTATTATGAGGGGCATATTTTGAAAAGGGTAGTGGATTTCCTTTTTGATAAGCTTCAAACCAGTCATCTAATGTAGGATCTCTAAACCCATCCTTAACAGAAATTAAAAACGGCAGATCAAAATAAACGTCCTTTCTAATCAATTTTTTTTCCAAGCTAATCACCATTCATAATTAATTATCATTTATGGTTATATTGACATATTGATGATATAATGATTGATGGTACTAGTTAGTAGGTTTAAAGTAGATGGTTGCCATTGCTAAAGAATTTTAAAAGTAACCCGAAAAAGAACTAAATTAAGGATATAATATCTACATTCAATACTTTCATTTGATGTT
>VGAU01000354.1 GCA_016870675.1 Actinomycetota bacterium
CTGTATGGAATCGCTTATCATCTCAAGGCTGTCATATGATAGAAGCTCGCCGTTTACAGGGCTGACTTTTAAAACTATCTTATAGATACCGTCCCTGCATTCAATTAGATCGCTAATATTTTCTATAGGTAATCTAAAATTACCTTTAATTGTCTTCCTATCCTTTGATTTTATTCCAAGTAAATCTTTTATTAAAGCTAACATTTGAACTTTTCCTTTCAAAATATTTGTCTCCTGATATAGCATAACTTATAATATCTTTTATTATTGACAGTCCAGTTTCTTTTTGGTGAAACTCGCTTGCAATTCCTATAATAATTCCTAAAAGAAAAACTCCTATAAAAAATATAACAGGTGAAAAATAAAGTATAACAAAAACAATAATTACTATTGCAAGTGGAAGAATTAAAAAAAAATTCTTCAATGGCAGCATTCCAACTTTTATCCTGCCGTCTATGTGTCTCGGAAGTTTTCTTTTTTTATCGCTTAAATCAATCATAGTAAAAATCAACGCTTAAACATCATACTCATCATTCCTATTCTTCCGGCAGAACCGGCTGCCGAAACTAATGCAGAAGAAGTTCCGGTCCTGTATAAATACTGTCGCAGTATCTGCGGTCCTTTAAGGCCTACAACAATAGTTCCTATGGAAAGAATCATCATTATTGGTATATTTTTTACGCCAACCATAATTGAACCCAGTATTTGCAAAATAAGAAAATGAATTGTCTGGGTAAAAACTATTGCTATTACTTCTCTAATCCATACCTGCAGCCCATCACTGTTGTTTATTACCGATAAGGCTACAAGTGGAGAAATAAGTATAGCAAGCAGTGTCTCTATATACCGTATGGCCCCGGCAATGGCCAGGACCCAAAGAGCAATCAAAAGGACTAAAAATAAAATTACTAATATATATAAATCAATTACACCTTCCCAAGTAGTTGTAAAAGCATCCTTAATTCTTGAAGCACCAAACCCTATTTTGTCTATAAAACTAATTAGATGATTATTTATTGGAAGAAAAACACGCGTAACAGTTATAGGCAGTATATATATCAGTGCTCCGGCAAAAGTAACATGGATGAAATAAGTTCCCATAGATTTTTCAGATGTATACATCACTCCTGAAATCTGCCTGAATACTGCCAGCACTACAAAAATAACAAGAAGCCCCCCTGCAAAAAACTGAACTCCTTTAAGGTACTTATAAAAGTTAGTAAGATACCTTCCTGGTTCTGTCGGTTGGATAATAACTTGGGTAATAAATTCAAATGTATAGTCAAGCGCGCTTTCAACTGCTTTAATAACTGCCTGCCAGAATGAGTTAGATATTATCTCCCCAATCCAGTCAATCATTTGCGTATACCACGACCTTTCCGGAAAATAATTAATTTAATGTTAAACACCAGCCATCTTACCTATAACATAAGTAGCAAACCACGAAAGGACAAATATACCTGCGCCCATAACAATTGAATTTCTTATATGTCTTACTGCATCCTGCTTTTCGGCTGCGTCTCCTGCCTGGTATTTAAAGCATTGTATTACTACAACAACCAGGGTAACAATTCCAATTAGAGTAAATAACCAGACTTTA
>VGAU01000355.1 GCA_016870675.1 Actinomycetota bacterium
GGCCGAAATGGCTAAAGAATATGGAATTGAGGCATTCTGCTATTATCATTACTGGTTTGGTGGAAAGCGGATATTGGAAGGACCTTTTGAAGATATGCTTAGGGAAAAAAAACTCGAGTTTAAGTTTTGTTTATGTTGGGCAAATCAAACGTGGACAGGAATTTGGCATGGAGCTCCTAATAAAATACTAATAGAACAAAAATATCCAGGTGTAGAGGATATTTATAAGCACTACCAATGCGTATCGCGAGCTTTTAAAGACCCAAGATATCTAAAAGTTGATAATAAAGTATTATTTGTGATCTATAGACCTTGGGATGTACCTCAATTAAATAACTTTATTAAAATATGGCGGCTGCTTTCTGAAAAGGATGGAATAGGAGAAATATATTTTATTGGGATCCTGTATCCGGGTGATATTGTACCTGATGATAATATTCTTGATGGGTTTATATTAACTGAAATAAGACCACATAAGGAGAGGCTTTTAAACAGGGTAAATAGAAAGATATTTAGTATGATATATAGGATGCTTAAAAGAAAGTTGCCCAGTATACTATTTTATGAAGACCTTGTTTCGAACGGTTATATCAGTAAAATATCCGGAGTACGGAATTATCCATGCTTAATACCAAGTTGGGATAATACGCCGCGGAGTGGAACAAATGGGGTAGTTTTACATGGGTCAACACCCGAATTGTTTAGAAAACAAGTCCGTTCTGCAGTTGAGGCCAACATTAATGAAAGATTGGAAATTCGATTAATATTTATAAAGTCATGGAATGAATGGGCGGAGGGCAACCATTTAGAGCCGGATTTACGATTTGGTAAGCACTATTTAGAGGTACTTCGGGAAGAAATTAATAAATAACATTAAGAGGTACTTAAAAAAATGGAAGAGACTCCTTTAGTATCTGTAATTATACCTACATATAATCGCGATAAATATATAACATTAGCGATCGATAGCGTTTTAAATCAAACCTTCAAAGATTATGAGATAATTGTAATTGACGATGGGTCTACGGATAATACTCAAATAGTTTTAAAACCATACAGGGATAAAATTATATATATTTACCAGAAGAATTCCGGTGTTAGTGCGGCCCGAAATGCAGGTATCCGAATTGCAAAAGGAGAGTGGCTGGCTTTTTTAGATTCTGATGACGAATGGCAACCAACATATTTGACCTCACAGATGTCTCGTGTAAAAGAAATACCAGAAGCCGTAATGCATGTAACAAATTCGATAATGATGGAAAACGATGGGAGGATGATAAACACATTTGAAAAGAAGGGTTTATCATTTAAGTTTAGACAAAATAAAGGTTTATTAATAGATGATCCTATTGCATTTGTAATAAAATATCACATAACAAATTTACCATGTACGATAATAAAAAAAAATACTTTCTTAGAAACAGGAATGTTTGATGAAACTATAAATATTGCTGAAGATACTGATAAATTATTAAGAGTTGCCTTAAAGGGTTCGCTTGGCATTTGGAATGAACCACTGGTATTATTTTATAGAAGAAGCGAAAATAATAATAGTTTGTCTAGTTGTGGATTTTTAAAAGCAAGAGAAAATATTTTAATA
>VGAU01000356.1 GCA_016870675.1 Actinomycetota bacterium
ATAACATCTTTTTATCACCTTGATAATAGGCTATCATAGATGATAAAAAGAGTCCAGTCCTTTTTTAAAATTTATTATGCTGAATAGTTACGTTTTTTTTATAAAGCCATTGACTTGCTATCTTAGGATAAACAACTGCCAAACTGTTACTTTTAACTACTTTATGACCTGAACAGATAGGACATCCAGTTTTCATTGAAGTTCTACTGTTCGGTGTAGCCATCCATACATGATCAAAACCTTTAGAACATTTCCACCAAAGTTTAATATGCGAAGAATATGATATTTTTTTAAAATCAACATTATCATTTTTTAATGGGTGTAATTCCCTTGCAATTTCAGGATACAAAACAACAATTGAATTACAAAAGGGGCAAGAATTATTTTGCTTAATCCTCTGTTTTGGTGAAGCTAACCAAACGTGTTCATTATTTTTTTTACATTTCCACCATACTTTTTTATTACTTCCAGGAGATATATTATCAGGTTTTAAATTCTTATTAAGTTCATAATTCCATTCTTCTGCAATAAGTTTATTAGTTGATAAAATTGCATTATCTTTATTAACTTTTTTCCCAGCACAAAAAGGACAACCTCTTAATTTTTTACCACTAGTTCTTTGATTTACACTTGCTAACCAAACGTGTTCATTATTTTTTTTACATTTCCACCATATTTTTTTACGAGTACCAATAGTTAAATTTTCAAATCTAATTCCTAAATTTAATTCTTTAATAAATTCATTTTTTGTTGAAGGATATTTATTTTTTAAAAGCATTATAATTTTTTTATTCTTATATAATTTTTATTTTTAAATAATTTTAATTCTTTTCTTTAATATTGAAAACTTTTTATAATCCTTCTCAAAATTATCCTTAAAATTATTAACCGAAATTATTGGAATCTCATCTTTAAATTCTAAATAATCTTTTATATCTTCTTTTTTCTCATCATCAATAATATCCCTATCATCAATTTTTAATCCCTGTAAAAATCCATAACCTTGTCTAATTCTTTTATTTCTAAGACCTAACACAAGACATTTAAATATATCATAGTTTTTAATATCAATATCCTTAAAACAGTATTTAAACACTTCATAAAAACCAGATATACCCTTAATTTCTGTCATAGAGCAAACATAGTTATCTTTCCAGTTATCAGAGGCATTTTTAAATTCCTTAATTGATACATCATCATATGCTTTTTTCCATAGCTTCTGAACAAATATATCAGCTTGAGAATAATAAATATTGCTATCAGTTCTATACTGATAACCTCCAGGAATATCTTTAATAAATAAATCCTTATTTTCTTTTTCTAAAAATATCATTACATGAAAATGAACATGAAGATAATTCCAGTCTCTCATTTGTACAGTTATCTCAAGTACTTTAATTGCACCAACAGCATTAAATAACCTTTCACTAAATCCGCCATAGTATGAACCATTTCTTTTAAAATCTTTATTTATCCATCTCCACAACTTTAAAAAAGCCTTATTCATTTTACTTATCTCATCTGATAGGTTTTCTTTTTCTATATTTGGAACAGTTAAAACTAAATGATATGGAGTATACCCTGCTGTTATCATTCTAT
>VGAU01000357.1 GCA_016870675.1 Actinomycetota bacterium
ATGCTGCTGTCCGGATTATTAGAACCAACCCGGTAATGAACGGCTTCAATAATATGACAGTCTTTAATATTTTCACTTTCTTCCAGATCAGCTATAGTTCTGGATACCTTTAAGATACTAACCATGCCCCTGGCCGTTAAATTATATTTTCTTGAAATCGTATATATTAAATCCCTTATATTTTTATTATTTTTTAACCATTCATTAATAATATTTATTCCAATTTCAGAATTGTAACTGACATTTTTACCTTTGAATCTTTCGTTTTGCATATTTATACATTTCTTAATACGGTTTTTTATCTGATTTGAACTTTCACCACATTCAGTTTTTATAAAACTACTTTCCTTCAGTCTTGCAACAGTAACTCTCATATCAATCCTGTCTATAATAGGGCCTGATATTTTTTTCCAGAACTTCCTTACTTCCCTTAAGCTGCAGATGCATCTCCTGCCCTCATCTCCAAAATATCCGCAATAACATGGGTTTGTAGCCACTATTAACATAAAATTACAGGGAAAACTGTAAGATAGATGATTTCTGGTGATAATTACTGCCTTATTTTCCAGGGGCTGCCTTAAATCCTCTATAAAATTTTTAGGAAACTGCGAAAACTCATCCAAAAACAGCAGTCCCTTATGAGCCAGGCTGATTTCTCCGGGTCTCGGATTAATACCTCCTCCCACGAGACCCACTCTGCTTATAGTATGATGAGGATTTCGAAATGGTCTTTCCTGTATCAGGTGGTTAACATACTTTTCATATAAACTATAAATTTTAGTAACCTCTATACACTCTTCCAGATTTAAATCCGGCATTATAGAAACAGCTCTCTGAGCCAGCATAGTTTTACCACTCCCGGGAGGTCCTATTAACATAATGTTATGCCTGCCGCTTACCGCTATTTCTAATGCCCTCTTTGCCTTAAGCTGCCCTTTCACATCTTTTAAATCAAAATTATAATGATTGTTTCTATTTGAAATATTCTTTTCTTTATCTTTACATATAAATTTCTCTATTTGTTCTCCGCCGGCGAGAACCTTTACAGTCTCAACCAGACTTTTGCATGCGACAATACTTACACCGGAAATAAAAGAAGCCTGATTTGCAATTTCGTATGGTACAAAAAAAAACTTTTTTTCCATATCCCGTGCTTTTTCAGCCATTGAAATCAATCCTTTTACCGGATTTATACTGCCATCCAGTGACAGTTCTCCTATAAAGCAAGATTCGTTAAAGATGCCGCACCTGATCTGCTCGCTGGCTGTAAGGATTGAAAGGGCTATTGGTAAGTCATAATAAGAGCCATCTTTTTTTATGTCTGCCGGTGACAAGTTTACAATTATTTTTTTAACGGGGAAATCAAATCCACTATTTATTATCGCAGATCTCACTCTCTGCCTTGATTCATTTACCGCTTTTCCCGGTAGTCCGACAATGATAAACTCAGGGAGTCCTCTTGATATATGTACTTCTACAGACACCTTTATGGCATCAATACCAATTAATGTAAAACTATCCAGCTTAAAGAGCATGCATTAATTATATATACATTTACACATATAGTCAATTGTATAATATACATAAAATAAAAT
>VGAU01000358.1 GCA_016870675.1 Actinomycetota bacterium
CATTGCTTTCCTGACCAATGTATCTTCATATATTGGATATTCGTCTAAATATCTCCATTATGGGCTGACCTCATCAGATGTCGGGGACAGCGCTCTTTCACTGCAGATGCTTGAAGCAACAGATATAATTGAAAAGAAAATAAAAAAGATTCTAAATATTTTAAAATCCAAATCTAAAAAATATAGCCATACAGTTATGGTAGGCAGGACCCACGGGATCCATGCGGAGCCAACCACTCTGGGGCTTAAGTTTTGTATGTATGCTTTTGAGATGGCAAGAAACCTTGAAAGACTGGGGCAGGCAAGGGAAAATATTAGATATGGAAAAATATCCGGTGCTGTTGGCACTTATGCCAACACCTCACCTGAAATCGAGAAAAAAGTCTGTGATATCCTGGGCTTAAAACCATCACCTGTATCCACCCAAATTCTTCAAAGAGACAGGCATGCACAATTAATTTCAGCTCTGGCAATTTGTGGAGCCACTCTGGAAAAAATAGCTCTTGAAGTCAGGAACTTACAGAGAACAGATGTTAAGGAAGTTGAAGAACCTTTCGCCAGAGGACAAAAAGGTTCTTCTGCTATGCCCCATAAGAAAAACCCTATTATCTGCGAAAGAATATGCGGACTGGCACGGGTTTTAAGATCATATGTAATAACTGCTATAGAGAATATTGCATTATGGCACGAAAGGGATATATCACATTCTTCAGCGGAAAGAATAATAATTCCCGACAGTTTTATCTTACTTGATTATATGCTGGAAAAAGCAATATTTGTGGTTGAAGGCTTGAATATAATCGAATCAAATATGAAAAGAAATCTAATGAAATACGGGGGAATTATTTTCTCGCAGAGGGTGCTGCTGGAACTTATAAAAAAAGGGATGAGTAGAGAAGATGCCTATGTTCTTGTCCAGAAGGCAGCTCTAGAGGCATGGAGTAGTGAAGGTAATTTTAAAGAAAACCTGATGAAAGAAGAAAAAGTGCTGTCTTTTTTAAGCAGGGATGAATTAGAGGAACTATTTAACGTTAAATATCATTTAAGATACGTAGATAAAATTATTGATAGGTTAGAATGTATTTAAGGATAAAAAGTATGTACTAGTTCAGAATCAGTTTGTATTTTTAAGTTGCAGTAAAGATAAGGGAATGAAGGGGTAATGCAGCTGTTTTACCGGCGTATCGATAAGAATTTTGAATATTGTTACTACATTGAGACTTCCGGGCCACTCACCAAATCAGAATTAGGGATACTTAGCTGGCTTCTTGCAGAAACATTCGAAAAAGAGAATTTTGGAGAGAAATCGTTTCTTGATAATGGCAAGCAAAGCATAATCGAAATCGGTCCCCGATTGAATTTTGAGACAGCACTTTCGACAAATGCTGTTGCCATCTGCCACGCATGTGGGTTGGAAAAAGTCACCCGTATTGAGCTCTCAAGACGGTATGCCATGCCTGCGGAAACTGACCGGCCACAATTTACCAGTGCGCATTGCGACCTGATGACAGAGTGTGTCTATCCCGGACCGCTGGAAACATTTGAAGTTGGAATTGTGCCGGAGAAAGTATATAAGTTACCGTTGATAGAAGAGG
>VGAU01000359.1 GCA_016870675.1 Actinomycetota bacterium
ACGGAGAGCTTCTATCATATGACAGCCTTGAGATGATAAGCGATTCCATACAGGGGGCACTAGCCTCTTTTGACGGTAGGATAGGAATATATATCCAGTCAGAAAACGTTGATATTGACACAAATATCGAAAATATTGAAAAATTAATGAGTGAGCTTAACTCTGAAATTAAACTGGTACTTCTTGAAGAACAAAAAAAACATATCCTTTCCATGGCAGGAAAAAGCAGGAATGTATTTAATTTTTATACAGTTTTTGAAGTAAAAGAAGATAATTTTAACTCAGCACGTGAGATTTTAAATGACACTTACCAGTCTTTTAAAACTGAACTTGAATCCCAGGGCATGTATGTTGATCAGATGTTTGAAAAAGATATAAAAGCAATTCTTTACAGGAGAATGAATCCGGAAAGCAGCCAGTCCGAACCCTGCAGGGAAGACTGGGAAATAGATAACATCCTTCCTGAAAATGCTAAAATTTATAAGGACGGAAGGCACATTGAAATAGAAAATAGAATCTGGAGGTTTTATTCTATAATAAAATATCCAAGTACTGTTGAAAGATATAGGTGGCTCAGGAAAGTTTTTAATACAAAAGGTGATATAAATATTGCCATAATTTTAACTCCTAAAAACAAAGCAACGATAACTAGAGAGCTTTCAAAAGCTGTAAGCGAATTAGGGGCCAAGGCACTTGACAGCCGAAAGGATGAATCACTCCGGCAGAAATACCAGGCTGAGGCAGAGAGCGCAAAGGATATGATAACCGAGCTTGGAAATGACAATATAAGCTTATACGATACAAATATAACTATAGGGATATCTGCACCAAATATTAAAGATTTAAACACCCTTTCTAATATTCTCCGAAGTAAGATTTCAAGCAGCTACTGCCAGGCTACTGAACTACGGTATAAAGGGTATGATCCCTTTATAACAACACTTCCAATACTTGCTGAAAACAGGATAACAAAAAACTATGTATGGAATCTAACCACAAGGGATGTAGCTTCGCTTGTACCTTACGACTCCTCTGAGCTTATGGAACCGTCTGGTGTTTTTATAGGGGAAAATGTTACTTCAAACGGTCTTGTTATAGTTGATACCTATAACAGGATATATAACAACCCTCACGAGTGTATTATTGCAGATTCAGGAAGTGGTAAATCCTTCAGGATTAAAACAGACGCAGTAAGGCATGTACCATACAGGGACTACATAATAATGTTTGATCTTGAGGGTGAATTTCACTATCCCTGGGGAAAGAGATATAAGTTTTCCCCAACTTCCAGAGTTATCTCAAATCCTTTTCATATAAGAAATACAGTGGTAGACAGCGATGATGAAGAAGATAAAACAGATGTGGGGACCTTTCTTTCAGTAAAAGTAATGGACTCAATAATATTTTTTAAATGGATACTTAAGGACTTAACGCCTTTTGGGGAGGCTTTACTTGAAGAAGATATAAGAGACTCATACGAAAGTAAAGGAATTACTTTTGAAAGTAAAAAACTTCCAGGCAATTTTCCTACTCTTGGTACTCTGTCAGAAGTAATGAAATCTAAAATTAATGGTAAGGGTACTTCTGCTAAA
>VGAU01000360.1 GCA_016870675.1 Actinomycetota bacterium
TGAAATGTAGGTATGACAGGCTGCCAAAAGCGCGGATTATAATCATAACCGCCATAGCCATATTTTCTGTCTCCATCAAAAAAATCTTTCCCGAATTTCCTGGCTATCGCCCGCACCTCTTCAGTCTTTGTTGATCCTCTTTCTTCAATATTTCTTTTTGTTTTAGGATAATTTGCTAATAAATCTATTTCCTGTCCCATAAAAATTTTCTCCTTCAGCACAAGTTTTTAAGCTTTTCCATTGTTTTTATATTGTAACAATTTTCTTCATCTTTGATTTTGCCGTCTCTATACGCTTCAATAACATCTTTTATACCATCCAGAACAGAGTATTTAGGGCTAAACCCCGTTGCAAGGAGTTTATTAGAGCTTAAATTATATGAGCGTGGATCATTTGACTCAGTTACGATTATCTCCGCAGGAACAATTTTCGCAACTTCTTCTGCAATATCCATTATTGATATATTTTCAAATCCTGCATTATATATACCTTCCAGTTCTTCCCTTTTTTTAAAAAAGTGCATATATACCTCTACCATATCTTTGATATGGATATTTGGCCTTGTCTGACTTCCACCAAAAACTGTGATTTTTTTTCTGCTCAAAGCCTGAAATGTTAACATGTTAACCGAAAGATCGAGCCTCATTCTTGGAGAATACCCGCAGACTGTAGCAGGCCGTACACAAAGAATATTTATTAAATCTTTATAACTCAAAAGAACCCGCTCGCTTATCATTTTTGTTTTATTGTAATCTGAAATTGGAACTAATGATAAATCTTCCGTAACTTCCGCTTCTTCTTTTACTCCATATACGCTACCTGAACTTGCGTAAATAAACAGTTTAACTTTATTTTGAATTGCTTTTTCTACTAATTGCATGGTTGCAAGAACATTGACCTCCCAAGCCAGTTTCGAGTTTAATTCTCCGCAAGGATCATTTGCTACATTTGCCAGATGAATTACCGTATCTACGCCATCCATAGGAATATTAGAAATATTCCTTATGTCTTCTTTTATTACCGTAAGATTTTTATTTTTCGGTAAGTAATTGCCAAACCACATAATATCAACAACAGTAACTTTATGCCCTTCTTCTAAAAGTCTGGCAGTAAGAAGTGTTCCGATATATCCGCAACCTCCGGTCAGCAAAACATGCATTTCAATTCTCCTTATGCTTTATGAATATAATCAAAGTTTTGGTTACTGAGTATTTCCAGATTATCACTTACCCATTTTATAGTTTCTTCTATACCTTGCTCAAGAGTTATCTTATCCTGCCAACCTAAAATCTCTTTTGCCTTTGTATTATCTAACAAGTATGCCGCATCTTTTCCAGGTCTCTCACTGACAATTTCTACATTATCTTCAAATGATATATTTAGTTGTTTGGCAATCATTTCAACAAGAGATCTGATGGATATATTTTTTGATGTTGCAAAATGAAATATTTCGGGTGGATTTGCCGATCTCGCTGCTTTCAAAGTTCCGTCAGCAACATCTTTAATGTGAATAAAAGATCTCACTGAATGACCGCCTCCGTGTAATTGGAGTTTTTTCTTTAAAAGAAAAAAAAGAATGGTTCTCGGAATT
>VGAU01000361.1 GCA_016870675.1 Actinomycetota bacterium
TTGTATAATCTTCCTATCAGCTTTCGCGTTCGGGCTTCCCCTAGGTCGTAGTGACGCTTTAGTCACGCACCCTCGCGGGTGGATTTTGCAGACGACATCTCCTAATAACTGACAGGTCTTGTGGAAACACAATACAATTTTAAAATATAGGTTGTCAAGTAAGAATTTGTCAAAGTAAAAAAGAGAGGGTGTTGAAAATCAAGTAAATTAATGAAAAACCACTTGATTTCAAGCGAGATATGGTGGTTTTTATATTGAAAATCCCAAAATTCCTCGAAAAATACGACTTTTTCAACACCCTCAAAAGAATATAATGGTTTATTAAATAGGGCAATTTATTGTTTGATTTTTATATTAATATAAACAATATCAAAAATTGGATCGAGCAGTTCTTCACAGGTTAGTCTTACCTGTATCTCCCACCTTACATCATGATGAATATCTCCAAGCCAAATCCAAAATGGATCTATATTCCTTTCTGGATTATGTTGAATTAGTTTATTGATTTTATAGACAATTTTCTTCTTCTTATTCCGAACTTCATTAATTGGGCCTTCGATCTTTTCCTCAATATTAATAATAGGGTTAAAAGATTGATTTAAATTAATAATAGGAACATCAAGACCAAATCTTGAAATATCTATATATGGTTCGGGTTCTCTAATGTGATCAATTGAACTTATTATTTCAGTTAATGGCGTTTTATTTCTATCAAAACATTGATGTTCTTCAGGAACCTTGTATTCATCAGGCATTATGAATTCAATTTTTAAGTTATTCAATGGGGTATATCCAATATTTTCAACAATTATGGGAATTTCAAAAGCCCTTTTTATACTGCATTCGTGTATTTTCCTTAGATATTCGGGATAAAGATGTAGATAATCCCTAACTTCATTGACATAGTTTAAATTTTCTTTTTTCATTAATGATGAAAGTTTGAGTAATCCTTCTTTATCTTTCTCACGTTGAAAATTGATTAATTTTTCCTCAAGTTCCTTTTTCTTTTCTTCCATTTGTGAATATGGGTCAAACTTTGTTGTTATTGGTTCTAAATGCAAATATTTGTTTTTTGAAATCTCAATTTTGTCATCAGGAAATCCAACATTTATTTTTGGCTTTCTGTTTTCAAGCTCACAAATTCGTTCTTCTAATTCTGAGTTCTGGATTGATATTTCTCTAAAAATTAAGAATCCACCAATAGTTAAACTTGTTATAAAGATTATTGGGTAAACAAAAAGAGGAATATTAAGATGAGGGAAATAAAGGTCAAATATAAAAACAACCAGAAAACCAACAACACCTGTTACCAAAACCCACGTCTTTTTCCATAATCTTTTTATAAATTCTATAAAGTGATTTTTATGCATCACAAAAACATTGTTGATATTGCTCTCAAAATATCCAGGAAAAAATCATTGCGAACTTAATTATAAATTCAGAAGTTCATTTTTTTTATAACTCTTGAAAGAATACTGGTCTTATTATTTTGAAGAAAATCTTGAATAATATAATTTACACTTAATCGTATTATTATGTTTTCAGTTAAACATACTTCCTTTGTTCGGAATTTAAATATTATCTTTGCAAG
>VGAU01000362.1 GCA_016870675.1 Actinomycetota bacterium
TTAAAGCCCATTCTTCCTTATTTTTTTGTATATCTCTCCATATACTAAAAGAATTATGGAGCCATTCTTTACCATCTAATTTATTTATTCGTTCAGCCATAAAATTATGTCTTTTACACTTTTACAAAATATAAGGTTTCAAAAACTGTTCTTCTATCAGACTCATTTTGATTAATACTACGATAACGCCGATATGGTCTTTTAAAAATTTGAACTTTGCCACGACTTAATAAAACACTTAAGATTTCGTTCTCTGACATCAAACCTTCATCGTTATAGCTTAAAAGTATAAATCGTGTATTAGCATTTTTTATTAGATTTTCAAAAGCATTCATAACTGTATTCTTCTGAGAATAAACAGATTTTTGATTTTGGTATGCACGCATTCCAGTTTTTCCATAAATTTTAGGTTTGATATCACCAAACCAGCCTTCAGCTACTAACTCTAACAGAAAATAATTAGGTGCATATTGTCGAGTATTATATGGTGGATCTAAATATAAAATATCACAGCCTATTTTTTTAATTAATATATTTGCGTCTTCTTTAAAAGCATTATTTTTCCTTTTACTCTCAAATATAATCGGCGCTTTTAATGTAATAGGTTTTAAAGCTCTAGGATCCCATTCCTTTAAATATGCAGCATAATTGCCAGAAATATTAGCAACATATGGAATTGCTTCAATCAACGAAGTTAATAGAATATAAAATTCATCTTCACTTATAATATTTTCATCTTTCCATCTTTGAATTCGTGTTCTAATAGAATCAATTTTCATTCCATTTTCATCTGTAAAATATTTCCTCGGATAATCAAGTTCTTTTGTGCCACCAGGACAGTAATTATTAAATATAAAGTCTTTAATTGGATAAAGCTTATTGAGATAATCTATCACTAAGTTCAAATTTTCCACTGGATGACCATTTACACCAAATATTACATTTTTAAGGCCAGAAAAGTGAGGATAAATGTTATTTTTAATATAGGCACGAGCAAGAGAATAAGAAAACTCTAAAAAATCATTTGCATAAACTGTATAACCCTTTTTTTTAAAATGCCTTGCTACAACAGTTGTACCTGAAAAAAGATCACAAAATACAGAGCTATGATTTATTCCAGTTTTTACAACACCTTCGCTCAAGAAATCTAGAAGTTTAGCCTTACATCCATAATATCTCATAGCAAATTATACCTTTCTTATTACACCTTCAACTTTACCAAGTATTCTAATATTAGTTTTTTTTGAATAAATAATAATTGGTTCCATTTTTTCATTTTCAGGTATTAACTTTATCTTGTCTCCATCCTTATAAAATCTTTTTACTGTTGCCTCTCCCTCTATTAAAGCAATTACCATCTCTCCCTGATCCACAGTTGATTGCTGGCGAACTAAAATAAAATCACCGTTAAAGATACCAGCATTTATCATGCTTGTACCCTTTACTCGCAGAATAAACATTCCTATATTATTTCTTGCAAGAAACTTATCAACAAATATCGTACCTTCAATATTTTCCTCTGCAAGTATTGGATTACCAGCAGACACCCTTCCAACAATAGGTATTTCTGTAACATTAT
>VGAU01000363.1 GCA_016870675.1 Actinomycetota bacterium
ATCTGGTAAGCTAAATTCCTTTCTACTTTTTTTGTGGGCATCTAATATATATTTTTTAGTCTTGCCCGGATGTATTCTTATACAGTTAAGGCAGACACCTAATGTGTCAGATATATATTTAGATTTTCTACCACAAATTTTGCAGTTATAAGATAAATCATTATTTACACTATCTAAAATTGTATCCATTTTTTTGAATATATAAAAATTCACAATTGCTAAACCATATTTTATTTAAGATATTATAGTTGTAATATATTATATTGTAGAAAACAAAATTTTTAAAAAATTTTATATTTTAGGAGGTGTATTAGTTTTGAAATATAGGGACAGATGGTTTAGATTTCATGGGCCGTTTGGAATGGGATTTAATTTTGGATTTCCACCTTTTGGATGGTGGGAAACTTATAGTATTGATGAAGAATTAGAAATGTTGAATGAATATAAGGATTATTTGGAAAAAGAGCTGGAGAAGGTAAAAGATAGAATTAACAGGTTGGGTAAGAAATAAAAATTTTTAAAATTAGGCTCTATCAAAATAACTGAGGAAGGGAAAAATATAATTTAAAATAGTTTCTTAAAAAACCTGAACATTAAACCCGGTTTTTCAATACCACCTTTTCTGTAATCTGCATAAAGTTGCATACCTGCTAACTTAGATGCAATTTGAATTGCTTTTTCTTTACCTCCTAAATAATCAATCAGTCCCAGGTCTAATGCGTCTTTACCCAGATATGTTTTTCCTGATGTAATATCACCTAAAATCTTATCATCTTTTATATCCCTGTTCCGTTTTACTTCGTCTACAAAATATTTATTAAAGGCCTCAACATGTTCTTCTATAAATTTCTTTTCTTTTTCTGAAAGTTCAGAATAGGGAGAACCAATCCCTTTATACTCTCCTTTTATAAAAGAATCAATTTTAATACCTATTTTTTTTGCAAGTTCTGATAAATCAATTCGTTCAGCTCTGGTACCAATGCCTCCAATACTGCTCAGTGGATCAGCTACTATTTTTTTACAAGCAGACGCTATCCAGTAAGCTCCTGATGTTCCATGTTCACGAATCTGGGCAACAGTAGGCTTTTTTATTTTTTTTATAGCGTCAGCTATTTCTTTACTTGCATAAGGTGTCCCACCTGGAGAGTCAATTTCAAAAATAATAGCTTTAACTCTTCTATCACTTTCAGGTAGTTGAATATACCTGACAATATCGTCAGACTGAGTAATCCCACCTCCGGTAAAAGGAAGAATTGGCAGCGGTCCCAATGGAGATGATTCTCCAGAAATTACTACACCTCTAATAGGAACAATTCTTGCTAAAGGCTTTCTCATTTTTTCACCTCCCAGGTAATATTCTAACCTAATTTTTAAAATATAAGTATTTTTTTATGTCAGGATTTTCAGTAAGTCATAATATATATTAAAAAGATTTAAAATTTTTGAGCATAGATCTTTTAGGTTTATAAAAAAAATAATACTTCTACTAATTTTAGCATTATTTCCAAAAAGAGTATTGATAGGAAAAAAGCTAAAAATTTAATAATTGGTATGAGACTGGCAATAAGAATTTTAAT
>VGAU01000364.1 GCA_016870675.1 Actinomycetota bacterium
TGTTGAAAAATATATAACTGGAAAAAGAAAGTCTATCTCTGAAAGCCTGGGTAAAGATCTGTATGTTTCTAATCTTACCGGTAGTTCAAATAAGGAGCTTTGCAGGGGGATGGCTTATTACAGAATAAAGAACAGAGTAAGAAGTGCATTACTTTTTTATTATGCGGAGTTGAATAATTATCTACTGGTAGGATGTGCCAATAAAAGTGAATGGATGACAGGTTTTTTTGTAAAATATGGTGACAGTATAGCAGATATTATGCCTGTAATTTCATTTTATAAAACACAAATTTTTGCTATGGCAGATTATTTGAAATTACCTGAATGCATTATAAGTAAAGCTCCCAGTCCTGATCTTTTACCGGGAATTTTAGATGAAGATATAATGGGGATTTCCTATAAAAAACTCGACATTATATTATATGGTTTGGAGAAAAAATACTCTTTTAGCAAGATAGCCGGTATTTCCGGTGCAACTTATAGTGAGATGAAAAGAGTTAAAGAAATTGTAGATAAGTCTGAGTATTTAAGAAAGTGGCCAATTATGTTTTAAGTCACCGGTAAAAAGCCTCAATTTACAGCAATAAATCCATTTAAAAAAATAATTGCTTATTCCCTTTATTTTTAATAAAATATTCGGGAATGTTTCAGGGTATTTAAGCTTATTAAATAATTTCATTTTTACATGAAGCTGAGATATATATAAAAAAGGAGTTTTTTTATGGATTTTATTAAAGATGCTGTGTATTTCGTACCAATTCTTGGAGTAATAGGGTTATTAACTATTCTTGCAGTCTACATTTTTATATCCAGACAAAATCCTGGCAATGAAAAAATGGTAGGAATAGCAAATCAAATTAGAGAAGGTGCAATGACATATATGAGACGACAGCTGCTATATGTCGGAGTGTTTGTCGTGATTATTGTTGCCTTACTCGCTATTTTCTTAAAAGATCCAAACATTCCGAATTTTGGTATTTATACTGCAATAGCTTATGCATTGGGGGGCATGACATCCATAACTTGCGGGTTTATAGGAATGTCTGCAAGTACAAAAGCGAACGTCAGAACTGCAAATGCTGCTAATCAGAAAAGCATGTCCAAAGCTCTAAGTATTGCTTTCAACGGCGGCGCTATAATGGGTCTAGCAGTTGCAAGTGTTGGATTAATAGGATTCGGAGGCCTTTACTTACTTATAATGAAGATAACAAATGGCAATATATTGTATCTTTCAATTATAAATGGATTTGCGATGGGTGCAAGTTCAATTGCTTTGTTTATGAGAGTTGGTGGCGGAATATACACAAAATCAGCAGATGTCGGAGCTGATTTAGTTGGAAAAATAGAAGCCGGTATACCTGAAGATGATCCAAGAAATCCAGCTGTTATAGCTGATAATGTTGGAGATAATGTCGGCGATGTTGCAGGAATGGGTGCAGATTTATATGAAAGTTACGTGGGAAGCATTGTAGCAGCTATTGCTCTGGCTGTTACTACAGGTTCTGCTGCTGCAATATCTGGAATGGTTATTTCACAGAATCCAGCTGCTTTTGCGGTATTTCCAATATTTGTT
>VGAU01000365.1 GCA_016870675.1 Actinomycetota bacterium
AATAAAGAAGAAAATGAATTAAATAAAATCAATAATTATTTAGAAGAATTTTTTGAAAATTGGTTAATAAAAGACATACAATTAATTAGGAATTGTAATTTATATTTTACTTTACCATATGTTCTCCTAATAAGTTCAGGAATTGATTTCTTAGGTGGCTTATATTGTGGTTTTGATTGTAGCCCATCTAAAAGATCAGCTAAATTTATAAAAAAATGGATGGGTGAAGTCAACTCCATTTATAAAGAAGAATATATGGCAAACTTTTTATATGATAATGTCAGAAGTGGTGCCTCTCATTATGCAATGTATAAAAAATATGCATCATGTTCCAGTAAACCAAATATTTACCCACTGGAAAAACATTTATTTGTTAATATTAGAAACAATGCTGAAGATAGAATCATAATACAAGTTTTCCAGTTTATTGAAGATTTTATTAAAGCATATAATCTTTTCAAAGAAGATCATATAAAGATACATTGCAAGGATGTTTATAATAAATTAAAGGTTATGCTTAAGGATGATAAAAAAGTTGAAAATTTAATAAGGAATTTGAAGCAAAAAAACAAAACGTATTATTCTAGAATTGAATCAACAATACAAGCCGATTCAAGCAGTACTTCTGTAATTTACGGTACATCTGCTAGTCCTTCCGAAGCTGATTATGATAAGTATTTTTAGAGATTTTTCTAACAATTGAATATTTAAAGGTGATGTTAAAATGATGAAACCAATAAAAATTTCAGAAAATGATTTAATAAATTACAGCTATACAAATGAGGATAAAAGATTTGGAGGCAATGATTTTGAAAGGGAAAATTGGATAAAAATAGAAAACTCTTTTAAAAATCATGAGATTTTTTGGCGATATTTTATTGTTCCAATGACAAATAGAATGAAAGACAATGTAGAAAAAGAGACTTATATAACAAATCACAGAATAGAAGTTAATAATATAATAAAAAAACTTGCACTGGTACATTTTTTAATTTTTTATAATTTAATAAATGCATTTGATAATATAGGGATCAAGCAGGACATAAAAAAACATGTAGAGTATTACTTTATTAACTTAGGAACGGTTCTAGATTTAGTTGATGCTTTGAATATAAGAATAATTCATTTGTTAAACTGTATAGATTATGTAAAAGAAAATATCTTAAAAGAAGATATGAAGGGTATGATAAGATTTGCAATTTCAGAAATTAATTTTGCCAAATATAAAAATGATGTTAAAGACTTTGTCAAAAAAGATAAAGACCTTCCGAAAAGAGATTTAACAATAGGTTTTTTAGAAGATTATTTTGAAGATTACAAAATATTTAAAGATTATAAAGAATTATCTGAATCAATAAGGAAATATAGAAATGCAATTGTACATGAATCTAGCATACATGTTATTAAATTAGATGGAAAATATGTTTTACCAAAAGAAAATAAAATAAAGGAATATAAAATTAGATTAGCTTCTAATTATGAAGTAGATAAAATAGAAGAAAAAGGGGAAAAAGAAGATTTTGAAGAATTTAAAAATTTAGAGGATGACTATTTTATTAAACTATTGAAAAT
>VGAU01000366.1 GCA_016870675.1 Actinomycetota bacterium
CCAAGGTTCACATGCTTAATTTCAATGCCAAAATTACTGAAGATATTTTGGGCTTCATCTACTTTGTGTTTGTTACCAGTTATAAAGTTTATCTTCATAGCTAATCAACCTTATGGAAATTTTTCTTCAATTTTATCAGTTCATTATAATAAATTAGATTTTTTAAGCTCATATTTTGATAATTGTCCGTCATACACCTCATTTATTTTATTTTTGTTTTCAGGATAAAGAAAACAGAATGCAGAATATATAAACTTAGATTGTCGGAAATCCTTTGGATCAAATAAATTATTTATAATATCATCTGTGAGGCTGAAATCGGGACGCATGTATTTAATAAATAAGAATATTAAAGATATAATATCTAGATATAGTTTATAAATCCAATGAAATGATCCTTCTACATAATTAGGTTCAGATGAGCTTTCTGATAATTTTTCTTGTGTATGTGTAGGTTTTGAATGAACAAAATTACTTAATTCATTGTATAATTGTATCAGCCATCCGCCTGGATAATCCTTATCAGAATTTTTATGTCTAAATATCGAATAGAATCTTTCTCCAAAAAATCTGGATTTTAAATCCATTTCTAAAGGTTCAACGATTTGAGATTTAGTTATTTTTTCATAAGAATCTCCAAATATCTTTTTTAGCTTTATTTCGTTTAGTTCACATAAGCGCCATTTATTATACTTTATAAAACTGTTTGAATCATCATCACATGAGATACAAAAACAGAGTCCAATAGTTACTATCTCTAAGCCACTTCTAAGGCAAGAAGCTGCGACCCGATAATATCCGTGAAGTAAATTAAATAAACAAGCCTTCAGTTCATCTATTACATCATTTATTGTTTCCCAGACAATAACAATTTTGTCCGGAGTTTCTGAAATTGCTGAAAACGCGTATAACGATCTATAGGGTTCTAAAAAGTTTATCAACGAATTTATAAGATCATCCATAGTTTTTAATTCAGCCCCATGTTCATCTGAGGTCTGTAAACTTACATAATCGGGCCAAGAAACTATCGAATTCCATATTTCTTCTTTTATCAAATTTTCAGGTCTTATTATTGGTTCAAATTTATAGATTCTTTTATTTCTAAAATCAGCATCATTTTTTTCATTCATCAATTATTATTTAATACCAGAATCAAATATAATTATTTAGTCAATAGAATCATTTTTGATAATTTTTTAGAGAGTTGTATAACGCGCCCTTCCTTCAATCTCACCCACCTTACCAATTATTTCCTCATAATCCTCAGCAATCTTATATCCTTCCAAAATCGCCTTGAAACATGCCTCTGCAATCTCATAATGAATGCTTCCTATGGCTTTTTTAAATACTAAGAGATCAACGCCTTTATCTTCTACCAGATCCGAGAATTTACCTAAACCAAAGTCTATAAACACGATTTTATCTTTAGCTGCAATCATATTTGACGTGGTGAGATCTCCATGGATTATGCCGCAGTTATGAAGCTTTCCAATGTATTCACCTATTTTCCTACATTTATTTTTTATCTCATCAAGAGACGCAGTTTTGAATATAT
>VGAU01000367.1 GCA_016870675.1 Actinomycetota bacterium
AAAGGAAATGGTCCACCGCTTTTTCGGTCCCTGGTTTAATCCTGTGAAATAAGATAGCCGCCAGGAAAAGGATTGAAAACATCATGACCGTAAATAAATAATCTATCTTTCCATAGAAAATCTTCTGGCCAAGAAGGATTAAAAGAAATGAGGGGATGAATAGAAGCAACAACAAAAGAATATAAGTTGTCCCTTTCTTCAAGACAATATTAATATCCATCAATCGATGTTTTGTGATTGCATAGGAAATTAAAACGACATAAATTGTTAAGAAATAAAACCCAAATGGAAATATTTCAATATTAAAGTTGGGTAAAAATCCTGTACCACCTCCTATGAAACCAATAACTGTGGCAAACAACAGATATCTAATTTGGTTTCTTTGTTGACCCTCAGATTTTTTAAAATTTTTGATTAAGATGTAATGACTATAAGCTATGATTGCAATAAATGAGATGACAAAAAAAGGATAGATGGCTCCTGGAATACCGTAATAACGGAAAGAAAGTATCGGACCTGCATCTTTTATGAACAAAGGTGTAAAGTTGAAGATTTGGAAAAAAAGGCCTAAGGCATAAACAGGCAGAATCAATTTGTATTCAACCCGTTTCAGAACAGAGACTACAAAATGTAAAAAGATGACAGGAATAAAGATCACTCCCACATAAGACAACCTTATAAAAAAAAGAGCAGTTGTTTTTTCTAAAGACAACTCTCTTCCGACGAGAGACCAAGTCCATAATGCAACGCCAAAATTTAACAACATGGCAATTTTATTAACATTGGAAGTTTTATTTTTTAAATAAACAAAGATTCCGAGCAGAAAACTCAGAGTGCCAGTTAATGCACATGAAATAATATAGGATGTGTTCATCAGCTTACCCTGGCTACATGCTATTCCGAGGAAGGAAACTTATTAATTATTAGAGCTGAATTTTTCCCACCAAAGCCAAAGGAATTTGATAAAACTGTATTAACGATAGCATTCCTTCCTCTGTTAGGAACATAATCTAAATCACAGTCCGGATCTGAAAATTCATAATTTATTGTCGGAGGAATAAATTGATTATTTATTGATAATACACTTGCGATGGCCTCTATCGATCCTGCAGCTCCTAAAGTATGACCTATCATAGATTTATTTGATGAGATGGGGATTTGATAAGCACGCTCCCCAAATATTTCCTTGATTATCTTCGTTTCAATCTTATCGTTTAAAGGGGTTGAACTACCATGAGCGTTGATATAATCTATATTGGAAGGGTCTTTATTTGCATACCGAAGGGCTAAATTAATTGCCTTCTTGGCTTGCTCACCAGAAGATAAAGGATGAGTCATACTATAAGCATCATTAGTCGTTCCATAACCAAGTACTTCAGCATAAATAGGAGCACTTCTTTTCATAGCATTTTCGAGATTTTCTAATATTATGATACCGGCTCCCTCGCTCATTACAAAACCATCTCTCTCCTTATCAAAAGGCCTTGAAGCCCTTGTAGGATTTCCATTTCTTGTGGAAAGAGCTCCTATTATA
>VGAU01000368.1 GCA_016870675.1 Actinomycetota bacterium
TAATATCCTGAGATTTTAATAATATTGTTTTCTCAGTTTCTTTATCAAAAAACTTTGTATCTTTAGTTAAAATGTCTAAATAGACTTTTTTAGTATCAAGATCAAAAGGGACATCAGCAGAAGTTTGTGCTAGTATTTCCTGTTTATTAAACTCTAAAAATACTATTGCGTACTCCGCACTTCTTTCGATAAACTTCAGGTCTACAGGAATTCTGCCTTCAGAACTTTCAGGATATATTTTTGTATCCTCTGGTCTTAAACCAATAGTAACCTTATTCCAATCTCCTGGCTTAATATATCTGGCCAAGTAATCAGGTATTTCAACTTTAAATGAATCAATCCCAATTTTTAATTTTCTATCCTCCCTTAATAGCACTGCATCTATGAAGTTTATTGGATATTCACCTATAAAGCCTGCTGTAAACTTATCTTCAGGGTAATAGAAAATCTCCTCAGGCGTCCCACATTGCCTTAGCTCACCCATATTCATAACTGCAATCCTATCAGATAATGCTAATGCTTCTGATTGGTCATGAGTTACATAGACAGTTGTTATACCAATTGCTCTCTGAAGTCTTGCCAACTCACTTCGAGCAGCTACTCTTAATTTTAAGTCAAGGTGTGAAATTGGCTCATCCATAAGAAGGACTGCTGTTTTTTTAACCAGTGCTCTTGCCATTCCAACCTGCTGCTTTTGACCACCACTTAGAGAAACTGCATAGTAATTTAATATGTCGCCAACACCGAAAATTTCAACTACCTCTCTTACCTTCTTGTCAATTTCATCTTTTGGATATTTTAAAATTTTGAGAGGAAATGCAATATTGTCATACACAGTCATATGTGGAAGAAGCGCATAGTATTCAAATACCATAGAGACATCTCTATCTTCTGTTCTAACATTATTCATCAACTGACCCCCCATATAAAGCTCTCCACTTGTAATCTCTTCCAGACCTGCTATCATTCGCAGAGTTGAAGATTTTCCACAACCAGACGGACCAAGAAGACTTACAAATTCACCGTCCTTTATATCAAGACTTATACCCTTTACTGCTTCAACTCTTCCGCCATATATTTTCCAAACATTTTTTAAAACTACTTTAACCATATATTAACTCCTTTTACTAAAATCAAATTATTTAACCGCACCCATTGTAAGACCTCTAACTAAATATCTCTGCCCAAGAATACCCACACTTATGGTTGGTATCATTGAAACAACTGAGGCTGCAGCAATTTTACCCCACTCAATACCATAACCCGTTACAAATCTTGCAGCTCCAACCGTTAATGTTGTTGCTTTAATAAATGAAATAATCAGGGTAAAAATAAATTCGTTCCAAGAGAATATGAAACAAATAACAGCAACAGCAACAATACCTGATCTTACTAACGGAAAGACAATTCTCATCATAACATCAAACCTTGAATATCTGTCAAGGTAAGCTGATTGTTCAAATTCAATCGGTATATCCTCAATAAAGCTTTTTATAATCCATGTCGCAAAAGGTATATTAAATGTAA
>VGAU01000369.1 GCA_016870675.1 Actinomycetota bacterium
TAATCCGAAGCAAATTACGGATTCGTCCTGTTCCATCGCGCAGAACATGGCCTCATTTATTGCTTGGGCATAATTCAATTTGCGTTTTTTATCATTTTGCATAAATATCCTTACATGCTTCCTCATCTTTAGGGAAATCAGATTCCTCAGCATATTTAAAAGCCAGATCTATTTCATTTTGAATATTAATTTCTATTTTATTTATCTCATTTTTTGTAATTACGGACTCTTTAATCAGAAAAGTTTCAAAAATATTTACAGGATCCCTTTCTTTCCAGGAATTAAACTCTTCCTGTGTTCTGTAACCCAAATCATTATCGTAATTAGGTCCACAATGCTCACGCCACCTATACGTCTTAAATTCAAAAAAGTAAGGACCTCCGCCATTTCTCATTGAATTAACTGCAGAACTAACTTTATTATATATCTCTAAAACATTGTTTCCATCACCCTGCTCACTTTGACAGCCTATAGTCTGGGCTAATTTATATATTTCTCTTCCCTCAGGCTGTCTTACTTTAAGCGGCGAATATACCGAATAAAAATTATTTTCACAGATAAATAAAACCGGCAATTTTTTTAAAACAGCGAAATTGACCGATTCATAAAAAACTCCTTCTTCAATTGCAGCATCCCCGAAAAAAACACAGCTTATCTGATCGGTCTTTTTTAGTTTTATTGAAAGTCCTAATCCCACACTCAAAGGTATTGTTCCGCCAACAATAGGAGTGCTCCCCATAAAATTAACACCTATGTCAATTAAATGCATCGACCCGCCTTTCCCGCGTGAACAGCCTGTTTCTTTACCATAAATTTCAGCTATCATCTCATTTAAATTTCCACCTTTTGAAAGATAATGCCCATGAGCTCTATGTGTACTTAAAACAAAATCATCTTTCTTTAATACCTGCCCAACTGCAGCAGCAACAGCTTCCTGCCCTGTGCATAAATGTGTGGGACATCTCATTTTCCATTCAGAATAGCGCCTGGTTATTGTTTCCTCAACCATTCGAATTCTCTTCATCTTTTTTAATAGTTCTATTTCAACTGACACTTTAAACCCTTTTTTATAGCTTTACGGCATAAACCAATAATAATCGCCTGAATAACCTATATCGTTAAAAAACTTTATCCACTCATCAACTTGCATTATTGTTTTTGCTGTTAAATTCCAGGCATACATGAGCTCTTTTTCTTTTTCATTTCTATAGGCATCGACGGTAATAAAGCTTTTTCCTTTACTAACTCTTTCAATTTCCCGAAGTGCCTTTGCACAATCTTCTTTTTCTAAATTGTGAACGGTATTAATCGATATAACTACATCAAACGATTTGTCTTTGAAAGGGAGTTCTTTTGCATTAGCAACCCGGACATGAGGTTTCATATCATCAATTGTGTTTTCTATGGCATATTCTGAAATATCTATTCCTTTAACTTTTATTCCCGGAATTAATAAGGCCATATCATGCATCATAAATCCCTTACCACAGCCAACATCAAGAACCAAACTTTCTGAAGATAGG
>VGAU01000370.1 GCA_016870675.1 Actinomycetota bacterium
TCGAGTGAACTTTAGTCTGTTCTGCAGGATCATGTCCCGGCCAAACGGACCTGAAAACCGATGATGATAGAACTATGAATCAGGTGACTCAATACTAATTTTTAAACCAACTCTTGTTTTTAAAAGCGGTAAGCCTAAAGGTAATATTGATGCTGAATTGGTTTTGCATTCAGTTATTGAAATGCAAAATTGTGATAAAGCAACCATAGTATCAAGTGATGGTGATTACCACTGTTTGGTAGATTATCTAATAAAACAAAATAAGTTGCTTTATTTGATGATTCCTAATAGGTATAAATATTCTTCTTTGCTGAAAAAATTTGCTGAAAAAATTGTATTTATGAATGATTTAAAAGAGAAACTTGAATATAAAAAAAGGTAGACATTACTTGGTATGAACCCCAAAAACTAGACACTAGCTCTCCGTTTTATTATTTTAGATTCATCTTCTTCAATTAGTTATTAAATGCGCATAAAAGTATTTGCATAAATACATAAATATGATAATATATAAAATAATTTTATATAATTGACATTAGGAAAAAATTGTATAGGACATCAATTAAAAACTGGCCTGAGCTTGAAAGGCCAAGAGAAAAGCTTATCAAGAAAGGTCCCGAATATCTTTCTGATTGTGAACTTTTAGCGATAATACTAAGAACAGGAATGGGGAGCAGTAAAGAAAAGCTTTCTGCTCTTGATCTGGCTAAGAAAATACTGGCCGAATACGGCAGCCTAAAGAATCTGCTTGATTTATCGCTTTCGGAGTTTTTAAAAATTAATGGAATCGGAAGAGCAAAGACAGCTCAGGTAATGGCTGCACTTGAGCTTGGCAAGAGGGCAATCTCCGAAAGAAATGGAAATAATAAAAGTTTTAAGTGCAGCGAGGAAGTGGCAAATTATTATATCCCACTTCTTAAAAATTTAAAAAAAGAACAGTTTATGGTTCTTCTTCTGGATATAAAAAACAAGATAATAAAGGAAGTTTTAATCTCGCAGGGATCCTTGACGTCTTCCATAGTGCATCCGAGAGAAGTAATAAAACCGGTAATTAAAGAGTCGGCAGCTTCAGTAATATTTATACACAATCATCCAAGTGGCGATCTGGAACCTTCCACGGATGATATTGAGATAACCAATAGATTATGTGAATCATGTAATATTTTAGGAATAGATGTTCTGGATAATATTATTGTTGCAGAAGGCGGATATTTTAGCTTTAAGCAAAAGAAGTTGATATAGATATTATAGTAGATAAAATCTATGACAAGCAAATAAGAATATTTTTAAACATAATAAAGGAATGAAAAAATTTAGGTGAAATTGCACTTTGCTCTCTGGCAGGTATAATGATAGGTAAGGTAAATAAGTCTGAAAGAAAATCAAATTGGCAATATATTTATAAAAGAAAACAGGCTTAAGGACAACGGGTTTTTCATCCCGTTTTATGCCTTGAGCGAAGCGAAAGGAATGGGTATAAATATGATATTATTAGCTAAAAATGTTAACAAAACTGTAAACA
>VGAU01000371.1 GCA_016870675.1 Actinomycetota bacterium
GGGATTGAAATAAGCAGCCAGGAAACTATGGGAGAGGTATATACAAGACTTTTAAACAACAAAATTAATGAAATTCCTATAAATACTAGAAATTTAATCCTGATAATTCCTGCTTTTATTTTATTTGGGATACTTGAAATTACTTTTCTGATATTAAATATGATATTTGCACTTTTTGCCTGGGTTCTAATGATTATTTTATACAAGGCAAAATTTTACCATTACCGAAAAGTCCAGGTTGAAAAAGAAGAAATAGAGCTTTAGTTTTAATAAGACTTATATTATCTGATATCAGGGAAACTAGTCTCGACAACAAGAGCATTGACACTATAATTTATAATTTATATGAGATGCCTTTCATAAATTTACTTACAAGAGAAAAACATACTGGAACTCCACAATGTTCTAAAACCGGGCGGAAATTTTTCTATCCGGTATGGAAAAATGAATGAAGAAAAAACACAAAAAAGAAATTATGATGAAATATACCGCCCTGAATGAGCAAAGTCTACAATTATCAATTTATACTTCTTAAAAAGAATCGGCGTATCCTTTCAAATAATAATTTTCCAGTAATCTTAGCAGAATCTATATCATCTAATGCTGTATTAGGCCATTTATTACTACTGCGCATTTAAAATAACCTTTCCTTTTTTTATAATTTCTTCCTGAAAAAACAAATCATTTTTCATTTGTCTGGTCTGACCAGGCTTCATTTCAGATCCTGCAAAACAAAGATATAACACAAAATTATTAATGTTTGCAATTTATTAATATTTTACAAAATATACTGTAAAATATGACAAAATAGTTTATCAAAATTATTAAAAGGAAAATGAATTATGAATGAAAGATTTCCCTCAATTGAAAAATTAAAGCCTTTATATGAATTGGCAATAAAATTTAGGAAAATTAAATGCTGGGAATATATGGAGGACACTGACATGTTTGGTGTTATGAACCCTAAAAATGGTGAAATTGGTTATGTTTGTATATTGGGTAACGTAAAAGAAGTCTTTGGCATTAATGTTTATCTTGGAATTAAAGGATTGGATGGATATTTAAAGGTATTGTCAGGAGAAACTTATCCTGGAAGAATAAATATGTTCTCAACTCAATATTGTTTGTCATTGACTTATGAAAATTTAGATTTTCTTGATAAGAGAGATATCAATACAATTCTTGAGCTAGGAATAGATCCTAAAGGAAAAAATTTATTGCCATTTTTTAGAAGTTATGTTCCAGGCTATTATCCCTGGTACTTAACGGAAGAAGAAACTAATTTTTTTAAAGTAGTTTTAGAGCAAGCTATAGATGTCTGTATAAGGTTTAAAACAAATAAGAGTCTTTTTAAAACAAATAAACCTAATAATTATTTTGTTAGAAGTGCTTCAGAAAATAAAGGAGTTACTATCTGGGAAGATAAATTATTAAAAGCCAGTTCCTATAAAGAAGAATATGAAGATACTCAAATAAACGAATTGAAATTAAAAAAAATTTTTAAAAAGA
>VGAU01000372.1 GCA_016870675.1 Actinomycetota bacterium
GAGATTAATTATTTAAAGAAGTTGATGAAGAAACACTCCAATTAGGGTTCTTGCGGTTCGAGTCCTACTCTGGGAGTCAGCAAAATTCTTATTATTAGACCATTGCTAAGTTAGATTTTTTAATTCTTTTTTAATGATCTTATTTGGTGTAACATTAAGTATGTTAGGTATTTATTTGTATTATAAAATTTTTAGAAATTATATATAATAATTTATGGTGGAGGTTTAGTTATGTTTTTAAATAATGCTGAAAAAATTATTTTAAATTCCTATATAAAAACTTATATTAATTCATTAAAAATGGATACAAAAACTGCAAAGGAAGTGGCCAAAGCAAATATTATAAAAGCAAAAGAAACAGCTATAAAAGAAGGTATTTATAATTTGCCTTCAGATTATTGGAAAGAGATATTTAATATGGAAAGGAATAATGTTGATAATGCTTTTACAAGATATAATAAAAAAGCCAGAGAAGATGGTGTTAAAGATGAAGATTTCATTTACTTATGGGAAACTCATCCAGTAGAAAGGTTTATGTTACAAGAAACACAAAATATTATTAATATTAATGCTCATTTAACTGCACTAGGAGAAGGTAAAACAAATCAAGAAGCAACTGATATTGTTAGAAAAAATTTTCCTACATATGGAAATCCAAATATTAAGTGTAATTATGGTACAGAATAAGATAGTCCTTTACCTTTGGAATTTGTATTTAAGGTCAATAAAAATATTATATCAAACCCTAATTCAGATAAATTGAAAGAAGAATTAAAAAATTTTAGTTCTTTTAATGCATACGTTAGATATTTAGCGAGAGGAGATAGATTAGGTAACTTATAATAATTACTGTATCTATAAATTAAAAAGTAAATTTCTTAAATTTAATAATGTTTCCTAAAAACTGATTCGCAATTTAATTTGATAAGGGATATAGATAATTTTGACAAAATCTATATATTTTTTATATAATAAAAATGCATCCCTATGATGATGAATCATAGGACCCCCTGGGTAACAATGTTACGGCCAGGGGTAATTTTTAAATACAACCATATGAAAAAATCTAAAGTAAGCCTTTACATTGATGGTTTTAATATTTACCACCGTATAAATGAATACCAAAAAAAGACTGGGATTTGCTATAAATGGTTAAACTACAGAAGTCTTTTTACGTCCCTTTTAAAACCCTATGAGGAAATATCTGATATTTATTTTTTTACAGCAATAACACAGGATTTTGGTTTAGGTGCTGTTCAGAGACATAACAAATATATTACAGTACTAGAATCCCAGGGGATTAAAATAGTAAAGGGTTATTTTAGTAAGAAGAAAAAATTATGTAGGGTAAAAAACAGTTAATAATATTATTGACAAATATACTCAGATGTAGTATCTTATCCCTATAAGGTGGTAAGATGAAATTATCTACATGGGCAAAAAAGCAAGGGATTTCATATAAAACAGCCTGGAGGTTATGGAAAACAGACAAGTTGCCTCTGCC